>JBDSDZ010000112.1:0-11989 GCA_039920345.1 Croceibacterium sp. | reverse complement strand
GCAACTCGGCGTCGAGGAATTCGGTGACGTCGGCCAGCGCCACGGTCTTGTCGAGGAAGGCCGCGCCGATGCTCCGCAGCAGGACAAAGGGCAGGGTGCCCGCGTCCATCTTCTTGTCGTGCAGCATGTGCGCGGCGAGGGCGGAGCCATCAGCCTCCATTTCCAGCGCTGCGATCTCTGTCCGCAGGCCCGAAGCGCCAATCGCGACGCTGATGCGTGCCGCATCGCCAGCTGTGATGTGCCCAACCCGCGCCGAGTAACGCGCCGCCAGCACCATGCCGAGCGCGACCGCTTCGCCGTGCAACAGGCGGTCGGAAAAACCGCTCTCGGCCTCCAGCGCATGGCCGAAGGTGTGGCCCAGGTTGAGCAGCGCGCGCGCGCCGGTTGTCTCGCGCTCGTCCAGGGCGACGATGCGCGCCTTGGCGGCCACGCTTTGCGTCACCGCATATTCCTGCGCCGCGCGGTCGCCTGCCAGCACGGCGGTTCCGTTGGCCTCGCACCATTCGAAGAACGCTGGATCGCCGAGGATTCCGTACTTGATCACCTCGGCATACCCGGCGCGCATTTCGCGCTGCGGAAGGGTGGTCAGCGTGTCGAGGTCGGCCAGCACCAGCGCAGGCTGGTGAAATGCGCCAACGAGGTTTTTGCCCGCAGAGGTATTGATCGCGGTCTTGCCGCCGACCGAGCTGTCCACTTGCGCCAGCAGCGTGGTCGGCAACTGGATGAAGCCGCAGCCACGCTTGAGGATCGCGGCGGCAAAGCCGGTCAGATCACCGATAACCCCGCCGCCAATCGCAATAACATTGTCACCGCGCTCCACTTCCTCGGCCAGCAACCAGTTCATGACGAGTTCGAGCACCGCCCATGACTTGGTCGCTTCGCCCGGTTCAAGCACCAGCCAGCGCGGTTCGAACCCGGCGCTGGTGAGGGCGCCATCGACAGCGTCGCGCCAGTGCCGGGCGACATTGCTGTCGGTCACTACCGGCACCCGCGGCTTGCGCAGCAACGCACCGCACTGGGCTGGTAAATCGGCCAGCAGCCCGCTCCCGACGCGCACTTCGTAGGACCGGCCGGCGAGATTGACGGGGATTACAGCCATGCGTCGATTGCCTCGATGATGCGATTGACCGCTTCGCCATGCGGTCCGGCGTTGCTCATCACCTTGATCGGAGCCAGCGCATAGGCTGGTTCGCGCTCGATCCGCAGCCGGGTGACGATCTCTTTGGGATCGCCCCCTTTGAGCAAGGGCCGGGTGCCTTTGCGCGAGACGCGTTCGACCAGCGTTTTCACGTCGCTATCAAGCCACACCGCAATCCCGCGTTCGAGGATCATGGCGCGCGTGTCGGGTTGCACGAACGCGCCGCCGCCGGTTGCCAGCACCGCCGGACCGCCTTCGATCAGCCGCGCAATCACCCGCCTTTCGCCATCGCGAAAGTATTCCTCGCCGAATCCCTCGAAGATTTCTGTCACGCTCATCTGCGCCGCCTTCTCGATTTCCTCATCGGCATCGCGGAACGGCAGGCCCAGCAATTGCGCCAGCTTGCGCCCGATGGTGGACTTGCCCACACCCATCATGCCCACCAGCACGACAGGCCGGTCGATCCGCGCGGCGAGATCCCGGATTGCGCTGTCGCTGAAACTTCTGGTCTCGATGGTCATTGCCGCAAGCGCTATAGATGCGCTAACCGCCCGTGCAAGTTCACGCGGAAGGTTTGCATCACGGTGGCGATACGCCGGAAGAATATCTGGCTCGGGTTGGCCGTGCTGCTGGTCCTGTTCCTCGCCCTCGCCTGGTTCGACGGCGGGCGCGAGCCGCAGCACCTGATCGAAACCCCGGTTACGCTGCCGGAGTCGCTTCGGTGAGGCGCGGCTGGCTCCTTGCCGGCGGCGCGCTCGCGCTGTGCTCCTCGCTCGCACTGGCGGCGCCCGAATCGCTGTTGCCACCCAGCTTCGATAATCCCGCGCCAACGCCGGCACCGGCTCCGCGCCCCGCGCGTGCGCCAACACCAAGCGCAGCGCCGGAGCCTTCGCAAGCGGTTGGCCCCGCCAGTGCTAACACCTCCTCCCCTGTCGTCCAGGCGCTGCCCCCGGCGCAACCGGGCGCGCCAGTGTCAGTGAATTTGCCGGCGAACCTGCCGAGCATCGCGGCGCTCGAGGCGATGGATTCAGAAGAGTTCGACGACCTGTTCGGCCTCAAACCCAAGTTCGACATTCCCGCCGCGGCCCGGCGCGCAGTGCGCCAGGTCGGGGTGATCGACAAAGACGAAGGCGGCTTTGCTGCCGGTCTGCTTGATGAACAACCCGCTGCCTTGGTGCAGGCGGCTCTGGCGGCCAACAAAGGCCCGTTGGTGTCGCGCTGGGGCCACATCCTGTTGCGCCGCGCGCTGGCCAGCCGGATGGACGCGCCGGTGGGCATGGATCCAGTCGATTTTGCTGCCGAGCGGGCGGCCTTGCTCAACCGCATGGGCGAAAGCCAGGCCGCCCGCGCGCTGGTACAGGATGTCGATTCGGCCAACTATGACACCGCGCTCGCGAACGCGGCGTTCGACGCTTACATCGCTACCGGCGATCTTCTCGGTATCTGTCCGGTCGCGCAGCTCAAGAGTACGCTGCGCAAGGATGGCGAATGGAACATGGCCCGCGCCATCTGCGACGCTTATGGCGGCCAGGAGCGGCAGTCCGAACGCGATCTCCAGCGTATCCTCTATTACGGCGAAGCGCCGCGCATCGATGCCTTGCTGGCGCAGCGTTATGCCGGGGCTGCGGGCGAGGGACGGCGCGCGGTCAATGTCGAATGGAACGGCGTCAACGCGCTTAATCCGTGGCGGTTCACGCTCGCCCGCGCGCTGGGGGTCGAACTGCCCGCTAACCTGGCGAGCGACCTCGCCACCAATTACGATGTCTCCGACGTCCTCAACCCGGCGTCGCCGCTGGCCGACCGGGTTGCCGCAATGGACCGGGTGGCAGCGAGCGGGATCGTTTCGTCGGCGGCGCTGGTCGATCTTTATTCGCAGATATGGGCCGAGCAATCGATTGAAGGTGATGGCCGCACACGCGCGGCGAGCTTGCGCGAAGCCTACGTCGCGCAGGACCCGGCGGCGCGCCTGGCCGCGATGCGCGAATTGTGGGGCAGCGATGCGGATTACGGGCGCCAGGTGCTGACCGCCTATGCCGCCGCGCGCTTGCCTGTTTCGAGCGACCTGCTGGACGACGCGCCGGACATCATCGGCTCGATGCTGGCCGCGGGGCTCGACCGCAATGCGATGCGCTGGGGTGCGCTGGTCAAAGAAGGCAGCGAGGGCTGGGCACTGCTCGCGCTCGCGCAGCCCGACCGGCAGAGCCAAGTCAACAGCGGCGCGGTCGACACCTTCATCGGCAGCGACAACAGTACCCGCCAGCGCAAATCGCGTTTCCTAGTGGCCGGGCTCGCTGGCCTTGGGCGGCTCGATGGCGGCTCGGCCAATGGCCTGGCCGGCAAGCTCGGCGTCAATTTCAATCGCGAGAGTGCGTGGAGCCGGAAGATCGACAAGGCGGCGCAGCTCGGCAACCCCGAACTGGTGGCGCTGCTGGCGGGCCTCGGAATGCAGGGTGACGGGTGGGGCAAGATGACCGCGCGACACCTGTTCCACATCGTGCGCGCGCTTAACCAGGTTGGCCTCGGCGCCGAAGCGCGCATGATCGCGGCCGAGGCCGTGGCGCGAGGATAGGGCCATCGCGGGCGTCAACTCCGGGGAGATCGACGCCTTCCTCTCGATGCTGGCGGTCGAACGGGGCGCCGCAGCCAATACGCTCTCTGCCTATCGCCGCGACCTGGAAGCAGCCGACGCCTTGCTCGGCGATATAGCCGCAGCGGATCGCAAGTCTCTCGAATCGCTGTCAGCCGCATGGGCTGGGCTGGCACCCTCAACCGTTGCGCGTAAAGCTTCTGCCCTGCGTCAGTTCTTCGGCTTCCTGGTCGACGAGGGTTTGCGCGGTGACGATCCTTCGCCCGGGCTGCCGCGTCCCGCTGCGCGTCGGCCGCTGCCCAAGATCCTCTCGCACGCGCAGGTGGAAGCCCTGTTTGCCCGCGCCGAACTGGAAGCGGAGAGCGACCAACCCGCTGCCGTGCGCATGCTGACCTTGCTTGAACTGCTCTACGGTTCCGGCTTGCGCGCGACCGAACTAGTGGCCCTACCACTGGCCGCTGTACCGCGCGATGCGCCGCTGCTGACGGTCACCGGCAAGGGTTCACAGCAGCGTATGGTGCCGGTGTCCAGCCGCGCCCGGCACGCGCTTTCGCGCTGGCTCGCGGTGCGTCCGGACGGCCCGCGCTATGTCTTTCCTTCGCGCGGTAAACATCTGAGCCGCATACGTTTATTCCAGTTGGTAAAGGATCTTTCGGTGCGCGCCGGGCTTGATCCTGCCAAGGTCAGCCCGCATGTCCTGCGGCACGCTTTTGCGACCCACCTGCTCGAAGGCGGGGCTGACCTGAGGGTGCTGCAAACCTTGCTCGGCCATGCCGATATCGCGACCACGCAGATTTACACCCACGTCGACGCCGCGCGCCTGGTGGCGCTGGTCAACGAACGGCATCCTCTTGCGGGCGGACGGCCCCTTGCAGGCGGCGAACAGGGCGACTAGCGCTGCGGCATGGTTGCCTACCTCGAATTTGAAAAGCCAGTGGCCGAGCTCGAAGCCCGCATTGCCGAATTGCGCGATGCGTCGGCCGGCGACGATGTCGATATCTCCCCCGAGATCGCCCGTCTCGAAGCCAAGAGCGCGGACCTGCTGCGCAGTACTTACGCGTCGCTCACGCCGTGGCAGAAGACACAAGTCGCCCGCCATCCCGCGCGCCCGCACTTTCGCGATTACGTGGCGCTGGCGTTCGAGGACTTCATGCCGCTGGGCGGTGACCGCCATTATGGCGACGACCTGGCGATCATGGGCGGCCTGGCCACGATCGGTGGGCGCAAGGTCATGTTGATCGGCCACGAAAAGGGCAACGACACCGAAAGCCGCATCCGGCACAATTTTGGCATGGGCAAGCCCGAAGGTTACCGCAAAGCGATCCGCCTGATGGACATGGCCGGGCGCTTTGGCCTGCCGGTGGTGACCCTGGTCGATACTTCGGGCGCGTTTCCGGGGGTCGAGGCCGAAGAGCGTGGGCAAGCCGAAGCGATCGCCCGTTCCACCGAAGCGTGCCTGGCGCTCCCCGTGCCGATGATCTCGGTCATCGTGGGCGAGGGCGGCTCGGGCGGGGCGGTTGCGTTGGCCAGTGCCGAGCGCGTGCTGATGTTCGAACATGCGGTCTATTCGGTGATTTCGCCCGAAGGCTGTGCCTCCATCCTGTGGCGCACCGCGGAAAAAGCGCCGCAGGCGGCCGAAGCGATGAAAATGACCGCGCAGGACTTGATCAAGCTTGGCGTGATCGACCGCATCGTCCCCGAACCCACCGGCGGGGCGCAGCGTGATCCGGGCGCGGCGGCCGAAACCCTCGGCATCGTTATCGGCGAGGAGCTCGACGCACTGGCGGGCAAGTCCGCCAAGCAGCTGCGCCGGGCGCGCGAAGACCGTTTCCTGTCGATCGGCAGGACCCGCAAACCGCGCCAGCGGTAAGCTGTTCGGGAACAGAGGCCAACCGTCAGGGGTTCCTTCTTGCAATGACCGTGCGGCCAAGCGCCGCCGTGCAACCGTGTGAGGAGCCTGCCATGTCCAATTTCGCCCCCCGGCGCGTGAAGAGCCTGGTGCTCGGCAGCGTCGCCGCCTGCTCGCTGGTCGCCTGTGCAACCACATCGCAACAAGCCCAGGCGCAAGGCGCCAACGCTGCCATCACGCCCGCCGAAGCGCAGCAAGGCGCGCAGAGCCATCAGCAGTTCCTCGATGAATTTGGCGGCGCGATGAGCGGATCGCAAGCCGCCTATGTCGAGCAGGTGGGCAGGAATATCGCGGTCCAGTCGGGCCTGGCCAATTCGCAGTCGGCGTTCACCGTGACCTTGCTCAACAGTTCGATCGACAACGCCTTCGCGGTTCCCGGGGGCTATGTTTACATCACCCGCAATCTCGTTTCGCTGATGAACAACGAAGCGGAACTGGCCGGGGTGCTGGGCCACGAAGTTGGTCACGTTGCTGCGCGGCATTCCGCCAAGCGGCAGAAGGCGGCGACGCGTAACAGCATCCTCGGCGCGATTGGTTCGATCCTGTCAGGTGTCTTGCTCGGCAACAGCCAGCTGGGTCAGCTTGGCCAGCAACTGGCTTCGGCGGCACCGCAATTGGCCACGCTCAAGTATTCGCGCGGGCAGGAAACCGAGGCCGACAATCTCGGCATCCAGTACCTGACGACCGCCGGTTATGATCCCCACGCGATGGCGACCGTACTGGCCAGCCTGGCGGCGCAGACAAACCTTGATGCGCAGCTGCAAGGCCGCGACTCGACTATCCCGCAGTGGGCCTCGACCCACCCCGATCCCGCCAGCCGCGTGCGCGCAGCCAACAGTCGGGCGGGTAACCGGACCGGCGTGACCAATCGCGATACCTTCCTCAGCCGGATCGACGGGCTGGTTTACGGCGACGATCCGCATCAAGGCGTGATCGAAGGCAATACCTTCATCCAGCCAGACTTGCGGCTTACGTTCAGCGTGCCAAGCGGGTTTTACATGATGAATGGCACGAGGGCGGTTTCGATCAACGGCCAGGCCGGGCAAGCGCAATTCACCACCGCCGCGTACAACGGCAATCTCGAGACTTATACGCAGCAGGCGTTCCAGGCGCTCGCTGGGCAATCGCAAATTCCCGCGCCGACGCTTCGGCGCACGACCATCAACGGTATTCCCGCGGTGTACGGCATTACCCGCGCCAACAGCGGCAATTCGCAGGTCGATGTGGTGGTTGTGGCGTACCAGTTCTCGAACAACCAGGCGTATCATTTTGCCGCCATAACCGCGGCGGGCCGGTCGAACGTGTTTGACGGGATGTTCAATTCGGTGCGACGGATCACTTCGGCCGAGGCAGCACAAGTCGTGCCGCGGCGGATTGACGTGGTGACCGCGGCACGCAACGACACCGTGCAGTCGCTGGCCGGCCGGATGGCCTATCCTAGCGCACAGGTGGAACGCTTCCGCGTTCTCAACGCATTGTCGTCGAATAGCCAGGTGGTCCCGGGCCAGCGCTACAAGATTGTCGTCCGCAGCAGCTGATTGCGCTGCAGACAATAGAAAAGGGCGGCAGGTTGCCCTGCCGCCCTTCGCTTAGCTGGATTAGGTCGGCTTAGCCGGCCATGTCCGTCGCGACGGTGGTGAACGTCGACGAAAGCTGGGTGCCCAGGCTCTGCATCGCGGTGATCGCGGCAACCGCGATCAGAGCAGCAATGAGGCCGTATTCAATGGCGGTGGCGCCCTGCTCGTCACGGAGCATTTTGGTGAAGAACTTCATGGTAGTCTCCTGGTTCAAAAATCTTCGGTACCCGACTTGATCCCCCGGTTGAGCAATCAAGCATTTCCAATTTAGCCCGGCATTGGTTTAGAAAACCCTAAGTTTAGGCCGTCGTGACTTTTTGAGTTACGAGGTTCCACATATTAGTGTTTGCGTTTGCAAAGCCTTGCAGTGCTGCGACCATCGCAATTACGATAAGCGCAACAATCAGCCCGTATTCGATGGCAGTGGCCCCACGGGTGTCCCCGAGCATGCGTAAGATGAGCCTGCTGATCATCGACTTCCCCCCGGAAACATACGGTCCGATGGATCACCTTTTCGCAGCAGAGTCCTAACGAAAGGTTGAGAAGGGCCGATCACTTGGAAAGCAAACCGACGTTTATACTTGTGGTCGCTGCGGCAATTTATGACCGGGAGGAACGCGTTCTTCTTCAGCAATGCCCGCCAAACAAGCGCCATGCGGGCAAGTGGGAATTTCCCGGAGGAAAGGTGGATCCCTTTGAATTACCACGCTTTGCCCTGTGCCGCGAAGTTCGCGAGGAGCTTTCGCTGGAACTTGACATTTCCACCATAGTGCCCGCAGGATTTGCCGATGAAGCACCCGCCGAGGGCCAATCCGGACTTGTCCTAATGCTTTACAGTTCGCACCATTGGGTCGGAGTGCCGCAGGGGCTCGAGGGCCAAAACTGGAACTGGTTCGACCTGGCTGAGGCCGGATCGCTCGATATGCCGGGCATGGACCAGGCCTTGCTGGCCGGACTGGTTCGCGCGCGCTCCGGCTAGCTATTGCCAAGCCCGGTCGCCCTGCCTATGTGCCGCCGCTCGCAGCGCCCGTAGCTCAGCTGGATAGAGCACCAGACTACGAATCTGGGGGTCGGAGGTTCGAATCCTTCCGGGCGCACCACCTTCCCGTTGCCCAGCGCCTGCACCCGGCCGCACTAGGTGACGGGCCGCGTGACGAGCCGCCTTCTCGACTGGCGCTCGCCTGTTATCGGTAAAGCCGCAGACCGGCACTTTCCCGATTTCTTTCGGTGCCCTACCGAAGGCTGCTGGCAAAACCGGGCACTTTAGCGGCTCGGGGTCATTATAAAGCCTGGAACTAGCTGGGAATCGGGGAGGGGCATTGCAGGATCCTGCAGAAAATGCGTGCGACGACACTTCGGTAGAACCGGGCGTCTGGCGCTTTGCCCTCGCGACTCGCGTGCGAGTTATCGTCGATGCAGCCGATTATTTCGAGTTGATCCAGCAGGCGATGCTTAGGGCCAGGTGCCGGCTTCTGCTCATCGGGTGGGATTTCGATACCCGAATCCACCTGACGCAAGGCCGCCGATGGTGGCAGCGCGCGTGGAAGAAGCAGTTTCCCGCCCGTCTTGGCGCCTTTCTGGTCTGGCTCACGCGCAACAATCCGAATCTTGAGATTCACGTTCTCAAGTGGGCGGTCGGGGCGATGAAGTTCGCTTTTCGCGGATCGATGATGTTCGATCTGGTCAGCTGGATGGCGCATCCCCGGATCGATTTCAAATTCGACAGTGTGCATCCCTTCGGCTGCAGCCATCACCAGAAGATCGTCATTATCGACGATAGCCTGGCAGTGTGCGGCGGGATCGACATTACTGATCGCCGCTGGGACACACGGGAACATCGCGTGCCCGAAAAGCGCCGCCAGCGGCCCGGCGGCAAAGCCTACGGTCCGTGGCATGACCTGACGATGATGATGGAAGGTCCGATTGCCGCCACGCTCGACGAGCTTGGGCGCGATCGCTGGCGCAAGGCGGGCGGCAAACCGCTCAAGAAGTTGCCACCCAGCGAAGAAACCGCTTGGCCCGATGAATTGCCGGCGCACTTCGAAAACGTCGAAGTGGGCATCGCGCGCACGCGGCCTGAATATGCCGGGCAGTCCAAAATCGACGAGGTTGAGAAGTTGTTCGTGGAGCAGATTGGCCGTGCCAAGAAGCTGATCTACGCCGAAAACCAGTATTTTGCCTCGCGCGCGGTGGCCGAAGCCATCAGCAAGCGCATGGCCGAACCCGATCCGCCCGAAGTCCTGATTATCCATCCCGCGCATGCCGATGGCTGGATCGAGTCGACGGTCATGGATCCGGTCCGGGCCCTGCTCGCTCAGGCGGTGCACGAGGTCGACGCGCAGGATCGGTTCCACCTCTACATGCCGTACATGGGCGAAACGCCGATCTACGTTCACGCCAAGCTCCTGATCGTGGATGACGAGATCATCCGCATTGGCTCTTCGAACTTCAACAACCGATCGATGGGGCTCGACACCGAATGCGACGTGTTCATCGATTGTGCGCGCCCGGCCAACCAGGGGTGCTCTGAAGCCATCCGTGCGCTGCGGTATTCGCTGCTGGCCGAACATTGCGGGCTGCATGACGCTGAAGTCGGCCCTCTGCTTGAACAGGCCGGCTCGATGGTCGGGCTGATCACGGCGCTCGGCGAGGGACGCGAGCGCCATCTTAAGCGCTTCCAGCCCGAATCGCTGACCGATATTCAGGCCGCCCTGGCCGACAGCGAAGCGTTCGATCCCGAGAGTCCCGACGACATGTTCTCGATTGGCGCGCCGAGACGTGGCCTTTTCCGTCCTGGCAGCCTATTGGCCCGGGCAATGGACCGGGTGAAGAGAAAGCGCCGCCGTAAATGAGCAGTCTTGTAGGGCCCGACGAAGACGATCCGCGCGGCAAACCGCCTGTGCCGGACGATGTGCAGGACGCGATCCGCACGCTGATCCGCTGGGCCGGAGACGACCCTGAGCGTGAAGGCCTGATCGACACCCCATCTCGCGTCGCCCGCGCGTGGAAGGAATACTGCGTCGGCTAC
The DNA here is from genome assembly GCA_039920345.1 of Croceibacterium sp. Taxonomy (GTDB): domain Bacteria; phylum Pseudomonadota; class Alphaproteobacteria; order Sphingomonadales; family Sphingomonadaceae; genus Croceibacterium_A. Next base: position 1,750 of record JBDSDZ010000112.1, on the reverse strand, counting down.
ACCGAAGACCCCGCCAGCCATCTGTCGCGCATGTTCGAGGAAGTTGGCGGTTATGACGAGATCGTCCTGCTGAAAGGCATCCCGTTCCAGAGCCACTGCGAACATCACTTGGCACCAATCATCGGCCATGCCTCCATCGCCTACCTGCCGACCGACCGGGTGGTTGGCATCTCCAAGCTCGCCCGTGTGCTCCACGGCTATGCCCGGCGGTTGCAGATCCAGGAACGGCTCACCGCCGAAGTCGCCCAGTGCATCTGGGACCATCTGCAACCCAAGGGCGTGGCGGTAGTGATCGAAGCCAGCCATGCCTGCATGACCGCGCGCGGCGTGCGCACGCCTGGCGTCAACATGGTCACCAGCCGGGTCATGGGCGCCTTCCGCCGCGACGAAAAGAGCCGCCAGGAAGTCCTCAAGCTGATGGGATACTAAGACAGAATGACGGCACTTCTCGTCCGGGGCGGCAAGCGGCTGACCGGCCGCATCGAGCCTTCGGCCAACAAGAATGCGGTACTGCCGGTGCTGTGCGCCACGCTGTTGACCGATGGCCCGATCACGCTGCGCAACGTGCCCGAGATCACCGACGTGACCCGCATCGTGGATTTCTTTGGCGAGCTTGGTTCGACCGTGAGCTGGGACAAGAAGTCCAAAGTGATCGAGATCGATCACTCGACGATCGACAAGAGCTCAAGTGCGCGGCTGCCGCAGGCGATGCGCGCCTCGATCATGATGATTCCGGGCCTGCTGGTGCGGCTGGGCGAAGCCCGGCTGGAGCACGAGGTCAAGGGTTGCACCCTGGGCGCGCGCGAAATCGATCCGCACGTGGGCGTATTCCGCGCGTTTGGCGCCGATGTCGGCCAGAGGGGCCATGACATCGTCTTCCGGGCCACCGGCAAGGGTGAAGCCGCACGCATGTGGCTCGAATATGCCTCGGTCACCACGACCGAGAACTTCATCCTCAGCGCGCTGACGGTGAAGGGCACATCCAAGATTATCAACGCCGCTTGCGAGCCGCATGTGCAGGAAATGTGCACCTTCCTCGAACGGCTTGGCGCCAAGATCATTGGCAAGGGCACCTCGACGGTGTCGGTCGAGGGCGGCACCCGGCTGGGCGGCGCGGACTACACCTTCTCCGACGATTTTCACGAGGTGGCGACGTTCCTGGCGCTCGCCGCGGTTACCGGCGGCGATATCTCGGTGCGCAACGACCACCCGGAACACTTCGACCTGATCGACCGCACGTTCGAGAAGTTCGGCGCCAACGTCCGCCACGAAAACGGCTGGTCGCGGCTCGAGGCGCCCGAGCAGCTCAAGGTCGAGGAAAACTTCACCTCGCACCTGATCACCAAGGTCGAAGCCGCGCCGTGGCCGTACATCCCGGCCGACCTGCTGCCGATCTTCATCGCGCTGGGGGTCAAGGCCGAGGGGCAGACGATGTTCTGGAACAAGGTCTATGAGGGCGGGCTGACCTGGCACACCGAACTCAGCCTGTTCGGCGGCCACACCCTGCTATGCGACCCTCACCGCCTGATCACCTTCGGCGGCAACCATCTGGCCCCGGCCACAGTGACCAGCCCCTACATCATCCGCGTCGCAATCGCCTTGCTGATGGTGGCCAGCTCGATTGACGGCGAATCGACCATCCTCGATGCCGATCCGATCCGCCGCGCGCATCCCAACTTCATCGATAACTTCGTTTCGCTCGGTGCCGACGTGAAGTGGACCAAGTGACCAACTAGGGAGCGCGCGATGC
>JBDSDZ010000111.1:0-10381 GCA_039920345.1 Croceibacterium sp. | reverse complement strand
ATGGTCGGCCGCATCCGCGCCAATGCAGAATCGTTCGGCCGCCGCCTCGCGCCCGAGGGCACCTGCGATCCCAACCTGATCGTGGCCATCGTGCCGAGCGCGCAGGCGTTCGTCGATTCGATGCGCAGCAACAACAGCTGGCTGCTCGCCGAACTGGACAAGGACGAGCGCGAGCTGCTGATGGGCGCTCACGGCCCGGCCAAGGCGCTGCTGCGCGTGCGCCCGCGCACCCGTGACGGCTTGCCGATTGCCCGGCGCGAAAACCTGACCGACTTGCCGCAGGCGGACATGTGGATGGCGCATTCGTTGATCTACACCGCCACCCGCAACGACATCGTCTCGGCGCTGGTGTTGTTCGATCGCGACGCGGTGCGGGACCTGACGATCGAGCAACTGGCCGATTACGCCACCTTCCGCGCCTTCACCGGCGCTCTGCCGCAGACCGCCGTGGCGCGCAGCGCCTCGATTTACAGCCTGTTCGATGGCGCGGCGGCAAAGCCGGCCGGCCTCACGCCGTTCGACATCGCCTACCTCGGTGAGCTCTATGACGGGCAGGCCAACATCCCCGGCTCGACGCGCGAAGTGGCGCTCGAAAAAGCCACCGGCACCGACATCTTCGAGCAGTAACGCCCGCTCGCCCTGATCCGGAGACTTTCCTTCACATGAGATTTTCTGGCTTAAGCCTTTTTGCCGGCCTGGTCGGTGCGCTGATCGCGAGCACGCCCGCCCTGGCGCAGGATGCCTCCGTGGCAGATGCGGCCAGTGCGGAAGATGGCGCAGAGCCGGCCGCGGACGGCAATATCGTCGTCACCGGCAAGATCGACACGCCGCCTTCGGGCCGCGAGATCACGCGCCAGGCGCGTTCGATCACCACTCAGACCGCGCTGCAGCACTTGCCGCTGCCGCGGTTCGAAGATCGGCTGTGCCCTGGCGTGTTCGGGCTCAAGGCCGAATATGCCTCGATGATGATCGACCGCCTGCGCGACAATGCCGAACACCTCGACCTGTGGCTGTCCGCAGACGATGGCACCTGCCACCCCAATTTCATCGTCGCCTTCGTCGATGACGGGCAGGCCGAACTGAGCCGGATCGAAGCCAACCAGGGCTGGCTGTTCCAGAGCCTGAGCATTGCCGATCGGCGCGAGATGCTGGAGGAAACCGGCCCGGTGCGGGTCTGGACCACCACCCAGCAGCGCACCCGCGATGGCATGCCGATCGCCCGGCGCGAAAACCTGACCGATCCGCCGGTGGTCAGCATGTGGATGGCGCATTCGAAGATCTACCTGCCGATCCGCGAGGACATCACCCAGGTGATCGTGCTGTTCGACAAGAACGCGGTGCGCAACATGACGCTGGTCCAGCTGGCCGATTACGCGACCATGCGCGGCCTCGCCCGCACCCGTCCAACCGAGGACGGGCAGGCGCTCGATTCAATCCTGTCGCTGTTCGATCCGGATGGCAGCCCGCCGCTGGAACTGACCAATTTCGATCATGCCTATCTGGCAGCGGTGTATGACAGCATTCCCAACATTCCCGGCATGACCAAGGTGCTCGGCGTCAACCGACAGCTGCGCCGCCAGGCCGAAGCGGCCGAGCGCGAAGCCGCCGCGACACCGCGCGAGTAAGTCAGCCCCCCGGGGTCAGTTTCAACACCGCGCCTGCGGTTTCGTCGGTCAGCAGGTAAACCGCCCCGTCGGGCCCGACACGCACGTCGCGGAAGCGCTGGTGCAGGTCTTCGAGCATCCGTTCCATCGCCACCACGTGCCCGTCGGGCGCCAGCTCCATGCGAATGACCGATGACGGGCGCGCCATGTTGGGCAGCAGCAGGTCGCCGGACCAGGCCGGGAACATCGCCCCGCGATAAATCGCAAGGTTGCCCGGATTGCCCGAGGGCGGGCCGAACGCCCAGATCGGGTCGATATAGCCTTCCACGCCCTTGATGCCCTTGTGCGAGGCTTCGCCGTTGTAGTGATAGCCTTGCGTCACATCGATCCAGCCGTAGTTGCCGCCCCTGGTGATGATATTGACCTCGTCACCCCCGCGCGGACCGAACTCGGTTTCCCACAAACGCCCGGTTGGGGCATCGTAGTACAGGCCGAGCTGGTTGCGGTGACCGGTTGACCAGATCTCCGGCTTGTAGCCTTCGCGCCCGACATAGGGGTTGTCGCGCACCGCCGTGCCATCGAGGTTGAGGCGCAGGATCTTGCCGAAGTGGTTCGACGGGTCCTGCACCAGTTCGCCAAAGTTGCGATCGCCGCTGGTGACGAACAGGTGGCCTTCGCCGTCAAGCGCCATGCGGCCGCCAAAACTGCCCGAGGCCGGGCCCTGGCCGCAGCATTTGGGCGGCAGCGGCGGCTTGCCGTACCACGCGTCGGCCACGAAGATATCGCGCACTTCGGTTAGCTGGTGGGCGCCGTCCCACTTGCCGCGCATCACGGCCAGCGTGGCCTGCGTCTGCGCCGGGTTGCTCCCTGCGGGGGTCTCGGGATCGGCCTTGCTGTAGGCGAGGTAGATCAGGTGATTGGTGGCGAAGTTGGGATCGAGCACGATGTCGGTCAGCCCGGCGATGCCCGGGGCATAGATCGGCAGCATTCCGGCAATCGGCACCGGGTCGAGCACGCCGTTCTGGATCAGCCGCAGGCGGCCGGGCCGTTCGGTCACCAGCATCCCGCCACCGGGCAGGAAGGCCATGCCCCACGGATGGTCGAGGCCCTTGGTGACGACTTCGACGTGCACCTTGGCATCGGACGTATCAAAATCCCACGGGCCATCGCCCAGCGGGGGAATCGGCGGCGGGGCCTGGCGGGCGGCCGGAGGCGGTGTTGCCGGCGTTGCGGCAGGGGCCGCCGGAGCATTTTGCGCGGCCAGCGCGCCGCCAATCGAAGCGAGCGCGGCGCCCGCCAACAAACCTGTCCAGAGTTTCATGCTGATCCCACTCCCTCCGGCTGGCCGGCGGCCGCCTGATTGATTTTGTCCGTTCTAGAAGAGCGTTCCGGCCAAGACAACCGCGCGCGTGCCATCCGCTTTTGCTTTGCCGCGCGGGCCGTGGCGGCTAGAGTGCCGGCAAGAGTGACAAGGGAGGAACCGATGGGTCTCGAAGTCGTGCTGGGCGCGCTGGTGTTCCTGCTGCTGGTGTTTTTGATCACCGGCGTGCGGGTCGTGCGGCAAGGTTATGTCTATACCATCGAACGCTTTGGCCGCTACACCAAGGCTGCCAATCCGGGCCTCCACATCATCACCCCGTTCGTCGAACGCGTCGGCCAGAAGGTCAACGTGATGGAGCAGGTGCTCGACATCCCGGGACAGGAAATCATCACCCGCGACAACGCGATGGTCGGGGTCGATGCGGTGGTGTTCTTCCAGGTGCTCGATGCCGGCAAGGCCGCATACGAAGTGCACAATCTCTATGGCGCGATCATGGCCATCACCACTACCAACCTGCGCACCGTGATGGGTTCGATGGACCTCGACGAAACGCTGTCGAAGCGAGACGAGATCAACGCCCGCCTGCTCGGCGTGGTCGATCACGCGACCAGCCCGTGGGGGGTCAAGATCACCCGCGTGGAGATCAAGGACATCCGCCCGCCGATCGACATTTCCGAAGCGATGGCGCGGCAGATGAAGGCCGAACGGCTCAAGCGCGCCGAAATCCTCGAAGCCGAGGGCGAACGCGCCAGCCGCATCCTGCGCGCCGAGGGCGAGAAGCAGTCGGCGATCCTGTCTGCTGAAGGCAAGAAAGAAGCCGCCTTCCGCGACGCCGAAGCGCGCGAGCGTGCGGCCGAGGCCGAAGCGCAGGCGACCCGTTCGGTGTCCGATGCCATCGCCCAGAGCGGCAACCAGGCGATCAACTACTTCATCGCCCAGGAATACACCAAGGCGATTGGCAAGTTCGCCACCAGCCCCAACGCCAAGACCATCCTGTTCCCGATCGAGGCGACGCAGCTGGTCGGCTCGCTTGGCGGGATCGGCGAATTGCTGCGCGAAGTGGTCGGGTCGGGCCAGAAGGGCGACGTCACGACCACCCCGCTCGCACTCGATGCCAAGCCGCGCGTCACCGTGCCGCGCACGCAGCCGAAATAACGGTCCGCACAGATGGACTGGCTCGAAGGAATCGATGCGCATTGGGTCTGGCTGACCCTGGGGTTGGTGCTGGCGGGCCTCGAGATGGTCGTGCCCGGCGTGCACCTGATCTGGCTGGCCTGCGCGGCGATTGCCACCGGGGTGCTGACCGCCACGCTGCACATTTCGCTGCCGATGCAGGTGATCGACTTTGTGTTCTTCTCGCTGATCGCGGTCTATTCGGCGCGGCGCTTCCTGGCCGAAAACCCGGTCGACAGCAGCGATCCGATGATGAACCAGCGCGGCGCGCGGCTGGTTGGTGAAACCGCGCTGGTGGTCACCGCGATCGAGCACGGCAGCGGCCGGATCCACCTCGGCGACAGCGAATGGATTGCGCACGGGCCGGATGTGGCCGCGGGGGAACGCGTGCGGATCAGCGGCAGCGAAGGGGCCATCCTGCTGGTCGAACCGCTTAACCTGATAATCGACCGGACTTCGGACCCGGCCGACTGAGGGTTGCCGGTCAGGCCGGCTCGCGCTTGTCGCTGAAGCGGCCATGCTTGCGATAGCGCGTCATCCAGCGATCGAGGAACAGCCCGATCGGGCGCGGCGCGATACCCAGCGCCTTGCATCCCGGGAGCACTCCCGACGCCACGCTGCCGCGTTGCAGCAGCTTCCACTGGTCGCGGTTCATCGGCGTGCCCGGAAGCGCGGCGAACAGGCCGGTCAGGGCATCGGGCACGGCCAGAAACGCCCGTTCGCGCCCTTGCGCGGCAGCGATGCGGCGATGCAGCTCACCCATGGTGAGGACCTCGGGACCCGCGAGTTCAAACGTCTTGCCGCCGAACTGCGCCGGATCGGCCAGCGCGTGGGCAATGGCCTGCGCGGCGTCGTCGACAAACAACGGCTGAAGGCGGGCTTCGCTGCCGAAGACGGGCAGCGCCGGGAAGCTGGAAACGAGCCCGGCAAACAGGTTTACGAAGTTATCGTCTTCGCCGAACAGGACCGAAGGGCGCACGATTGTCGCCTGCGGGAAGGCGGCCAGCACCTGGCTCTCGCCCTTGCCCTTGGTCGCCGCATAGCCGCTATCGGATTCGGCATCGGCACCGATGGCCGAGACATAGACAAACGCGGCGGCGCCCACGGCCGCGGCGGCGCGCGCGGCTTCCCCCGCCCCATCGGCATGCAGCGCGCGCTGGTCGGCGCCGAATGTGCCGACCAGATAGGCCGCGGCGTCGGCACCGGCCATGGCCGCGGCCACGCTGCGCGCGTCCTTCACGTTGCAGCGGGCGAACTGCACTTGCCCCAGGTTCGCCAGTGGGCGCAGGCGATAGGCCTTTTCCGGATGGCGATCGGCAATGCGAAGGCGCGCACCGCGGCTAAGCAGTTCCTGCGCCAGATGCGAGCCGAGAAATCCGCCGCCACCGATGAGGACGACAAGCTTGCCTTCGAGCGAACTGCGGTGTGCCATGACATGTCCTCAATCGGCCGGCGCGCGGCCGGTTGCGCCGCTGCATGTGCGCCTTTGGTACGCCCGCGGCCTTGGCGCAAGGTCGGCCGCGCCGCAACCCGAACCGGTCGTGACTTAACAGACCCGGGGCCTGCCCGCCCGGCGGCGGCGCGCCCTGAGTCTCAGGAAATTCCCAGGCTGGCGGCGGCCTGCTGAAGCTTGGCGCGCTGCTGCGGATTGGCGGCCACGGCCCGGGCCAGCGCGTTGCGGGCGTCGCTGGTGCGATTGAGCGTCTGGTAGCTGCGCATCAGCTTGATCCAGCCATCGACATCGCCCGGTTGGCCGTTGAGCCGCGCGGCGAGCCGGGAAACCATCGATTCGGCCATTTGCTGCTGCTCACTTGGCGGAATAGCCGTGGCAGCAGCAAGCTGCTCCTGCGTCGGCCCGGCAATGCCCGCCATCACGGGCGCCGCTGGCATCGTCGGGGCCGGACGATGCTCGAGTGCCGCCGCGATTCGCTGGTCCACGGCGATCGCATTGATCTTGCCGACTTGTTCGATGGTCCGCTTGAGGTCGGCTTCCCACGGCGCGCCTTCGGGGGTTTCGCGCAGCAGCGCCAGCCAGTCGGCCACCGCGCCTTCGTGATCACCGGTAAGATCCCGGTCGACCGCGAGGAAATAGCGCGCGCGCGGATCGCCGGCATCGAGCGCGGCCGCTTTTCGGAACGCGGTGCGTGCTTCGCCGGGCATTGGATCGTGCGCGCTTGCCATGACCAGCGCCTCGCCCAGCGACGACCACAGCACGGAGGTATTGGCATCGGCCCCGGTGGCGCGGCGATAAGCGGTCGCGGCGTCGGCGAAGCGGCCTTGCTGGAAATAGGCGAAGCCCAGCTCCTGCCAGGCACCGGCGTTGCCCGGATCGGCGTTGGCGCGGCGTTCGAGTTCGGCCAGCGGGTCTGCCGGAGCGCCGGTGGCAGGCCGGGTGGGCGAAGGGTCATGCCACAATCGGTAGGCAATCGCGCCGCCCGCCAGCGCCACCGCCGCGAGCGCCGCCAGTCCACCCCCGCCGATCCGGCCAAGCCATTGCTTCACGCTCTCGCCCCCCTGCCCAAAGCCCGGCGATAGCAGGCGCTTTGGGCTGCTTCAAACAGGGAGGTTTCCAAGCGCCCTACAATGTTGCAGAACCTGCCATTCAGGGGGCTTTGCCGGGGGGGCAAATGGCGCAAACGGTGAAAGTGGCGATCATCGGCTCCGGCCCCGCCGGTCTGAGCGCTGCCGCGCATGCCGCCGCGCTGGGCATGAGCCATGTGCTGATCGAAAAGGCCGATCACCTCTCCGACACGATCTACAAGTACCAGAAGGGCAAGCATGTCATGGCGACGCCCAGCAAGTTGGTGCTGCGCAGCGACCTCGATTTCGATGCCGGCAAGCGTGAGGCGATCCTGGGCAACTGGGACAGCCAGATCGAAACGGGCAAGGTGACCGTCCGGCCCAATTCCGAAGTCACCCGAATCACCGGGGCCAAGGGCCATTTCGAAATCGCCTTCAAGCAGGGCGAATCGGTGCTTGCCGAAGCGGTGATCCTGGCCATCGGCACACAGGGCAACCCCAACCTCGTGCGCTGCCCGGTGGGCGATGGGGCGGTGGTGCAGTACCAGCTCGACGATCCGGGCGAGTATGTTGACGAGCATATCGTGGTGATCGGTGGCGGCGATGCGGGAATCGAAAACGCCATGGGCCTGGCCGCCGATCCGCAGCAGGCCAACAGGGTGACGCTGGTCAACCGTTCCGCCGATTTCGCCACCGCCAAGGACGCCAACATCAAGGCGCTGCGGGCGATGGAGGCCGAAGGGCGGATCACCATCCTGGTCGAAACCACCGCGTCGGCGATCAATCACGGCGAAATCGTCTACGACACCCGCGACGGCGAACTCAAGACGCGCTGCGACCGGGTGATTGCGCGCATGGGTTCGGCCCCGCCGCGCGCGTTTGTCGAGGGCATTTGCGCCGAATTCGAGGAGAAGGACGGGCGCAAGGTCGTCAAACCGGGCACCGGGATCGAGTTCACCAGCGCCGACCGGGTGGCCTATCCCAAGCTCACCGCCACCTTCGAATCGACCGTTCCGGGCATCCATGTGATCGGCGCGCTGGCGGGTTACCCGCTGATCAAGCACTGCATGAACCAGGGCTACGACGTCATCGAGTTCCTCAATGGCAACAATGCCTTGAAACCGGCGGACGAACCGATCCTGGCGGAGAAATTTGCCCCCCTTCCGGGCCGCCGCTCGGTCGACGACTGGCTTGAGACCTTCCGCAGCAACGTGGTCATCCTGCAGGAACTTTCACCCCTGCAGATGCGCGAGCTGATGCTCGACAGCGATGTCCACGCCTTTGCCGCCGGTGACGAGATCTTCGCGCGCAACGACACCGGCTCGTCGATGTTCGGCATCGCCGAAGGTTCGGTGCTGGTGGAGGTAAATCCAACCAATTCTTCCATCACGGTGCCGATCGGGCAGGGTTCGATTTTCGGCGAAGTCGGGCTGGTCTCGGGCCGCCGCCGCGGGGCCACGATCCGCGCGGCAGAACCGACCGTGTGCCTCGAACTGTCGCGCACCGCGGCGCTCAAGCTCATTGCCACCGCGCCGACCGCGGCGCGCGCGGTCAACCGCATCTCGATCGAGCGGCAATTGCTGCAGATGTTCGGCTCGGGCCTGACGCCGGACGATGTCGCCCAACTGGTCGAAGCGGCCGAGCTGAAGGAAGTGCGCGCCGGCGAAGTGGTGGTGCTCGAAGGCGCCGACGACAAGGACATCTTCGTGGTCCGGCGCGGTTCGATGGTGGTTGAAAAGGACATCGGCGGGCGCCCGGTGTTCCTGTCCTACCTCCCCGCCGGATCCTATTTCGGCGAAATGGCGGTGATCGATGGGTCGAAACGCACCGCCACGGTCAAGGCGGCGGTCAAATCGCAGGTTGTCCGCTTCCCGGGCGAGGCGTTTGTCGCACTGCTCGATCGCAATCCCCGGCTGCGCGAAAAAGCACTCACCGACATGGCCGACCGGCGCAAGGTCAACGAGTTCATCGAAAGCCAGAAGGACAGCTTCAGCAGCGCGGTCGATTATTACTCCAAGTCGGCCCAGTTCCTGGTCGACAACGGCATCGGCGAAGCGACCGACGTGCTGTTGATTGACGAGACATTGTGCGTCGGCTGCGACAACTGCGAAAAAGCCTGCGCCGACAGCCACGACGGGCTCAGCCGGCTCGACCGCGAGGCGGGGCGGACTTACGCCCACCTCCACGTGCCGACGTCGTGCCGCCACTGCGAACATCCGCATTGCATGGCCGATTGCCCGCCCAATGCGATCAAGCGCGGGCCCGACGGCGAAGTGGTGATCGACGAAACCTGCATCGGCTGCGGCAATTGCCAGCGCAATTGCCCCTACGGCGTGATCCGGATGGACGCCAAACCGCCCAAGAAACCAGGCCTGCTCAACTGGATGCTGTTCGGCGCCGGGCCCGGGCCGGGTGAGGCGAGCTATTCGTGGCGCAAGAAGGCGGCCGAGAAGGAAGGCAAGGAACGCGGGAAATTCGCCATCAAGTGCGACATGTGTTCGGGCATCAAAGGCGGCCCGGCTTGCGTGCGCGCCTGCCCCACCGGCGCGGCGATCCGCGTTTCGCCCGAACGCTTCCTCTCGTTCACCAAGCTGGCCGAGGACATCGATTGATGGCCTCCACGCCCGAAGCAGACCTGACCTTCCACGAAGACCGGCGCAATTCGGACCATGAGAGCTTCCTCGCGCACAAGCGCATGCTGTGGCTCAAGGTGGCGGTGGTGCTGTGCCTGATCGCGATCCTTGGCTACGCCTTTGCCGATGTGACCCCGCGCCCCGGGGGCGGCACCTGGTACGGCTACACCCTGGGCACCATCGGGGCGCTGCTGATCCTGTGGCTGGCGCTGCTCGGCGTGCGCAAGCGCGCGATGACCGCCGGGCGCTGGTCGCTCAAGGGCTGGACCAGTGCCCATGTTTACCTCGGCCTGTCGCTGGTGGTTATCGCCACGCTCCACACCGGCTTCCGGCTCGGCTGGAATGTCCACACACTGGCCTACGTGCTGATGATGCTGGTGATCGCCTCGGGCATTTACGGCATTTCAGTGTACGCCACGCTGCCCCAGGCGCTGAGCGACAACCGGCGCGAGATGACCAAGGGTCAGATGATTGCCGCGCTCGCCGCGATCGATCGCCAGCTCGAACAGGCGGCGCAGCCGCTCGGGCGGGCCGATGCGGACCTGGTGATCGACGCGCTTGAGCAGGATCCGTTCGGCCACGGCGCCTTGAGCCGCCTGACCGGGCGCTATCGCCATTGCCGCACCGAACGCGCGCTCGGCGCGCTCGATGGGCGCGGCGAGGGCGATCCGCAAATCGAACGCGTGCTGGCGCTGCTGCGCAAGCGCCAGGGGCAGCTCGACCAGGTTCGCCGGCACATGCGGTTACGCGCCTTGCTCGAAGTATGGCTGTTCATTCACGTGCCCCTGACGATTGCCCTGCTCGCGGCGCTCACCGCGCACATCGTCAGCGTGTTTTACTACTGGTAGCGCGATGATGAACTTCCTCATCCGCTCGATCGACCTCACCGCCACCGGCCGCGAAATTGTCCGCGAACGCGAGCTGACGGTCGAGGAATTGAGCATCGGCCGCGCGGCGGAAAACGACGTTCACCTGCCTGACCTGGCGGTCGAGCAGCGCCATGTGCGCGTGGTGCCGGGCGTCAGCGGCCAGCTCAAGCTGGAGGCAGTCGGCTCGCTCGGCTTCACGGTCAACGGGCGCAACACCCGCGACATCACGATCGACCCGCGCGAGGGCGCCGAACTGGGGCT
>JBDSDZ010000110.1:0-3471 GCA_039920345.1 Croceibacterium sp. | reverse complement strand
TGCGCCCAGCGGTCGTAATCGGCGGAGTGCCCACGCATGTAGACCATGCCGTTGATCGAGCTTGAACCGCCCAGCAGCCGCCCGCGCGGCAGGAACAGGCGGCGGCCTTCCAGCGTCGGCTCGGGCTCGGTCATCATTCGCCAGGTCAGCTCGGGCTTGAGCATCGCTTTCATCATGCCGAGCGGCATCTTGACGAGGAACTTGTCCGCCCCGCCGCCCGCTTCGAGCAGCAGCACGCGCACCGCCGGGTCCTCCGTCAGCCGCGCGGCGAGCACGCACCCGGCCGATCCGGCCCCCACGATCACATAGTCGAATTCGCCTTGCAGCGTCTCTCTCCCGCGCCAACTATGGTAAGCAACGCTTACAAACCCTATGCGACGCCAGAGCGCTGACAACAAGCCGTGGAGAGTAACCCGTGAACGCCCAGACCCCGATCGAGAACCGCATGGAAGCCTTCCGCAAGCGCTGGAACGGCAAGGTTGGCAAGATGCTGATCGGCGGCGAATGGCGCGAGGCCGAGAGCGGCGAGACGTTCGCGACCGAAGACCCGAGCACGGGCGAGAAGCTGGCCGACGTGGCAAGCGCCGGGCAGGCCGATGTCGATGCCGCCGTGGCAGCGGCGCGCGGCGCGTTCGAGGGCGCGTGGGCTAAGGTCAAGCCGGACGAGCGGGCGCGGCTGATCAACCGGCTGGCCGACTTGATCGAGGCTAATGGCGAGGAACTGGCGCTGACCGAGACGCTCGACGTCGGCCGGCCAATTCAGTTCAGCCGCATGATCGATGTCGGCGGGGCGATTGGCCAACTGCGCTACCAGGCGGGCTGGTCGTCCAAGATCCAGGGCGAGACCAACGAACTCAGCGCACCCGGCGAATGGCTCAACTACGTCCTGCGTGAGCCGGTTGGCGTGGTCGGCCAGATCGTGCCGTGGAATTTTCCGCTGGCGATGGCCTGCGGCAAGCTGGGGCCGGCACTGGCGGCAGGCTGCACGGTGGTGCTCAAGCCTGCCGAGCAGACCCCGCTCTCGACCATCCTGTTGGCCGAACTGGCGCTGGAAGCGGGCTTCCCCGAAGGCGTGATCAACGTCGTGACCGGCTATGGCCGCACGGCGGGCGCGGCGCTGGCAAGCCACATGGACGTCGACAAGATCGCCTTCACCGGTTCGACGATGACCGGCCGCGCCATCATCGAGGCGAGCAAGACCAACTTCAAGCGTATCAGCCTCGAACTGGGCGGCAAGTCGCCAACTTTCATCTTCGCCGATGCCGATCTCAAGAAAGCCGTTCCCGCCGCTGCGATGGGGATCTTTTTCAACGCGGGGCAAGTCTGCGCTGCGGGCAGCCGTCTGTTCGTGGCCGAGGAAGTAGCCGACCAGGTGCTCGAAGGCGTGGCCGGAATGGCCAAGATGCTGCGCGTCGGTCACACGCTCGATCCCGAAACGATGATCGGCCCGTTGGTGAGTGAAGTGCAGCTCGACCGGGTAACGGGCTATATCGACAGCGGCCGCCAGGAAGGAGCAACCGTTATGGTTGGAGGTGGCAAGAAAGACGGGCCGGGTTGGTTCGTAGAGCCGACCGTGCTTGTCGACACCGAAGCGAGCATGAAGGTGCGCAAGGAAGAGATTTTCGGCCCTGTGCTGTGCGCCACGCGCTTTTCGGGCGAGGACGATGCCGACCGGCTGGCGCAGATGGGCAACGAGACCGAATACGGCCTTGCCGCCACCATCTGGACGAAGGACATCGGCATGGCCCACCGCCTCGCGCGGCGCCTCAAGTCCGGCACCATCCGCATCAACGGAGCGGGCGGGGTGGACCCCTCAAGCCCCCTGGGCGGCTACAAGGCCAGCGGCTGGGGCCGCGAAAACGGTAAGGCCGGGATCGACGCCTACACCGAACTCAAGAGCGTGTCGGTCGCGCTGGACTAGGGCTTCAGCGGCCGCCGAGGATCGAGCCGAGCACGCTCCCCAGTCAGCCGCCCAGCCCGCCGGTCGCGATCCCGCCCATCGAGCCGCCCGCGCCGCCGCCAGTCAGCGAGCCGAGCACCGAGCCGAGAATGCCGCCGAGCGCGCCGCCCTGGCCGTTCGACCGCTTGGCGAGGAACCCGCCGACCAGCATGGCCAGGATCGGCAGCATTTTCTTGAGCAGTTCCGGGTCGATCCCGCTGGTCTGCGCGGCATGGCCTGCCACCTGTCGACTGACGTCTTTCGAACCAAAGATATTGCCGAGGAGCTGGTTGCCCAGCGCGGTATCGGTCGGCTGCGGCCCGGTGACGTTGCTGGACAGCTGCGCGCCGCCGAGCGATTCGAGGTGCGCCGCCAGCGCGTCGGCTTGCGGCGCCTCGGCCCCGCCCGCGCTCTTGGCCATGCCTGCCATGATCGACGGCAGCAGCGCTTCCGCGCCGCGCTGAGCGTCAGCCACGGGCACGCCAAGCTGGCTGGCAAGCGCTTCAATTCCGCCTTGCGGCAGCAGTTCGTCAAGATTCATGGCCGTCCCTTTCGCGTGAATAATTGTTTAGAGTCCGGTCTCACGCCGCACCCGGCGCACATCCTGGTAATGCTGGATCGCCAGGCCCGAGGCGGTGCTGGCGGCGAACCGGACCGGTTCGACATTGCCCGACAGCGCGTAGCCCTGGTGGAAACGCATGGCAGCCTGCTGGAACGGCAATTGCTGGCGGAGGTACAGCGAATCGAACGATCCCGCCGATGCGTTGCGCAAGGCGTCGAGCATCTGCTGCTGGCCGCCGGTCAGGCCCGGCTGGAGCGGGTCCAGGTGCGCCTCGAGCGCGGCGGCGGCGAGTTCCTGCGTCGCCATCGAATGATCCTTGATCATCCACCGCGCCAACTGGCGTACTTCGGAGTTCTGGGCCTGGGCTAGCGCCAGTTGCGAAGCCTGCATTGCAAACAGGTCCTCCGATGCGGCCCGCGCGATATAGCCCGCCGTGTCCTCGCTCCCGGCCGTACCGCCGACCACGGTCTGAACCGTACTGCAGCCGGAAAGCAGCGCCGCGAGCATGGCGGCGGCAACAAGGCGCTTGGACATGGGAACCCCTTTCAACACGTGTCGAAAGGCTAACCGCACAGCGGCACGGCGGTTCCGTTGCCTAAGGCGCCCGCCCTACCGCATCGAACGCGAAGTTGAGCGAGACGGTGCCACCAAGCCCCGCCCCTGCCTCGCCCGTACCGACGCCGTATGCGCTGCGGTTGATGGTGGCGCTGCCTTCGACGTGGCGCTTCAGGTCCTTGCCCGAAAGCGTGAAGCTGAGCGGCTGTGACTTGCTCGCGCCCTTGAGCGAAAGTGTGCCATTGGCGCTGTAACGATTGGGACCGGTCCGCCGCACCGAGGTGCTGCGCCAGGTGGCGGTGGGATTGGCCCCGCTGGCGAAGAATTCCGCGCCCTGCAGCATGTCGTCCTGTGTCGCGTCGCCGATCGCGGCGCTGGCGAGCTTCACCGTCATGCGGATGTCGGCGCTTTCGGG
>JBDSDZ010000109.1:0-3291 GCA_039920345.1 Croceibacterium sp. | reverse complement strand
ACATCGGGCCGGTTGGTGGCGGCGATGATGATGATGCCTTCGTTCGCCTCGAACCCGTCCATCTCGACCAGCAGCTGGTTGAGCGTCTGTTCGCGTTCGTCGTTCGAATTGCCGAGGCCGTGGCCGCGATGGCGCCCGACTGCGTCAATCTCGTCGATGAAGACGATGCACGGGGCATTTTTCTTGGCCTGTTCGAACATGTCGCGCACGCGGCTGGCGCCAACGCCAACAAACATTTCGACGAAGTCCGAGCCCGAGATGGTGAAGAACGGCACCCGCGCCTCGCCCGCAATGGCGCGGGCAAGCAGCGTTTTGCCGGTACCGGGCGAACCGACCAGCAGGGCGCCCTTGGGAATCTGCCCACCGAGCTTCGAGAAGCGCTGCGGGTCTCTCAGAAACTCGACGATTTCTTCCAGCTCTTCGCGCGCTTCGTCGATCCCGGCAACGTCCTCGAACGTCACCCGGCCCTGTTTTTCGGTCAATAGCTTGGCCTTGGACTTGCCAAAACCCATTGCGCCCGACCCGCCGCCCTTCTGCACCTGGCGCAGCGCGAAATAGGCCACGCCAAGGATCAACAGGAACGGCAATGCCTGGACCAGGATGATCAGCAGCAAGTTGGGTTCGTCGGTCGGTGCGCCCGAAATCTGTACGTCGTTATCGACTAGCAGCGTGGTCAAGCCGGTATCGTTGGGCACCGGGATGGTGCTGAAAATGGTGCCATTCTTGAGCTTGCCGACGATTTTTTCTGGCGCGACTTGCACTTCCGACACGCTGCCTTCGGCCACCCGGGCGCGGAAATCGGAATAACTGAGCTGGGTACCGGCCGCTTGGTGCGGACCGCTGAACATCGAAACGACCAGCAACAGGGCGAGGAAAATGCCCCCCCAGACGAGCAGGCTTTTCATCCACGGATTGCCGTTGTTTTCGGGCTCGTGATTATCGCTCATCGATCGTCCTTGTGATTATCCGAACAATGTAAGCGCGACTGAGTGAATGGCAAGATAACGGCGGCCAAGGGCGCGTCAGGCTCGGCCAGCGGTGTCAGTGCCGCCTGCGCGCCGTCAGCAGGTGCTCCGACAAGTCGGCGCCTTGCTGGCCGGTAATCTGGTAAAGCGCCTCGAAATCGCCGCCCCGGGCAACACGCTCGATGCCGCTCGGCAAATCCGACTTCACGGCGATTGGCGAGACCCCGCGCAGGCCGGTGTCGCGCGCGCCGGCGATCACCGCCACCAGCGCCCCGCTGGGTGAATGAAACCGCGCGATATAGCCGTAGTCGTCATAGTAGAGCTGCGACGGCAGGTTGCGCGCTTCCTCGCTGGTGTAGGTCTTGCCCGAGGCATTATCGTAAATCTCGTCGTAGCTTTCGCCCATCGCGAAGCCGGAGTTCATGAAGTTCACGTCTTCCAGCAGCGCCATGCCGCTGAACAGGCCAACATAGACCACGTCGAAATGGTTGAGCATTTCGGGTCTCAGCTGCGACGCGGCGATGACCGTCACCTGGCGTCCATCGCGCGCCAGGATCGGCACTATGGCGGTCAGGCCATAAGCGACGGAAAACGGCAGGTAGTTGAGCCCGACATCCTCCGCCGCTCCATAGCGTCCGGGCTCGAGGTCCTGCATCTGGATCAGGTCGCTCGGCGAGTTGACCCGGAAATCGCGGATCAACCGCCCCCGTTCGGGGCTCACCTGGTCGATTTCACCGAACATGTAATAGTCGCCCACGACCACCAGCTTGGGCCGTTTCGAATCCAGGAACGGCTGCCACAGGGCATTGGACGGTGGGGCCGATCCCTGGCGCGGCAATTCGCGTCCGAGCAGGAACACACCCGCGAGCACTGCCAGCGCCAGTAGGGCCAGGGTCAGGGTGCCCACGGGGCGTTGCGCAGGTGCCGAATTCGAAGCCGCGTCCGCCCCGTCCCGCGCCAGCCTCAGGGCGTATGTCCCGGGCGGCAAGGTCAGGCGCGCGCCGTACGGGTCTTCGCCGGCTTCGGCATAAAACGCGTCGAGGCGCTTGCGCAGGCGGTGAATGTAAACCCGCACCGTAGCGTCATCGACGCTGGTTTCGGTGTGGCCGAAGACGGTTTCGGCGATTTCGGCTTGCGAGGCAACGGCGGTATCCGCGCCGCGGGCCGAGAGGAAATCGAACAGTTCGAGCAGCCGCCCGCCTTCGCCCAAAGTCCCGCTCGCGCGGACGCGGGCGACTTCGGCGTCGAAGCTGCTGGTCATGCGCCCCTGTCCACTCACCAAACCCCCGATCCGCCCGAAAACCCGCGGTGTAACGCCCTGTAACGCGCGCCGATTACCGTAATTAACTGGGTTTGGCGAGCGGCGGGCGGGCACTTTCCCATTGGGTATTCCAAATACGGCAACAGGCTTGGCTCTCTCTATGATATTTCGCCGCAATCTCGGTTACTTAGATCTGCTCGGCAGCGCAGCAGCAGTTTACCTGGCCATGCAACCGCTGGTTGCCCACGCGGACGAGGCTACGGCAAACGCCGACGAAACGACCAGCGATGCGGCTGACGGAAAGGCTGACGATGCCGCCGATCCGGCCCCGGCCGCCCCGGCCGGCACGATCTACGTCTATGGCCGCGGCGAAAAGCGCATCGGCATTGCCGGCGCGGCCAGCGAAGGCGGCGTGGCGGGCGCGGACATCGAGGTGCGGCCAATCCTGCGGCCAGGCGAAATGCTCGAGGCAACGCCGGGCCTGATTGCTACCCAGCATTCGGGCGGGGGCAAGGCCAACCAGTTCTTCCTGCGTGGGTTCAACCTCGATCACGGCACCGACTACGCGCTGTATATCGACGATTTCCCGGTCAATTTCCGCACCCATGGCCACGGCCAGGGCTACCTCGACGTGCAGGGCATGATCCCGGAAATTGTCGATCGGATCGATTACCGCAAAGGGCCATACCGGGTGGATGCGGGCGACTTTGCGTTCGTTGGCGGCAGCTCGATCACCACGCGCAACACGATGGCCCCGTTCGCCCTGGTTGAAGTCGGCCAGTATGGCTATCGCCGGTATGTAGTCGGCGGTTCGGTCAAACTTGGCGGCGGCGACCTGTTGGCGGTTGGCCAGGCGAAGTTCAACGACGGGCCATGGTCCTTGCCGGAGGACTTCGCCGCCTATTCCGCCTTCGTGAAATATTCCCATCCATTGGGAGTGGGCGATTTCCAGGTCTCATTGAGCACTTACGATTCGGGCTGGGCCCCGACCGAACAGCTGCCCGAGCGCGCGGTCGGCACCGCCGATTGCGCAGACCGCTATTGCAGCCTTGATCGCACCTTGCG
>JBDSDZ010000108.1:0-15008 GCA_039920345.1 Croceibacterium sp. | reverse complement strand
CCGCAAACCGGGATGTTCGGCGTCACCACTCCGCGCGACGAGCAGGCGGCGACTCGTGCCAACGGCGGTACCATCGGCTTTAACGCCAAATCGAAGGCCGAGGTGGATGCCTGGCACGCGGCGGCGCTGGCCAATGGCGGCACGTGCGACGGCCCGCCGGGCTCGCGCCCGTACAGCGACATGCCGATGTACGGCGCTTACGTGCGCGATCCGGTGGGCAACAAGCTGTGCGCGTTCTGTGTCGGGGAGGCTGCCAAGTAATTGTGAGCATCGAAACAGTCAGCGAATCGAAGTGCTTCGGCGCGACGCAGGGCGTTTACCGTCACGCCTCGTCCGCCACCGGCACCGACATGACCTTTGCCGTATTCGTGCCGGAGCATGCGCCCGGCACCAAATTGCCAGTGCTGTGGTGGATGTCGGGCCTGACCTGCACCCACGCCAACGCGATGGAAAAGTGCGAATACAAGCGCGCCTGTGCCAAGCACGGCGTGATCTTCGTCGGCCCCGACACCAGCCCGCGCGGTGACGAGGTGCCGGATGACGAAGCGTATGACTTCGGCAAGGGCGCCGGGTTCTATGTCGATGCGACGCAGGAGCCGTGGGCGAAGAATTTCCGCATGCGCGCCTACATCGAGGACGAGCTGCCCGGGATCGTGGCGGCGAACTTCCCCGTCGACATGGATCGGCAGGGCATTTCTGGCCACTCTATGGGCGGGCACGGCGCGCTGACGCTGAGCTTGCGCAACCCGGGGCGGTTCCGATCAACCAGTGCGTTCGCGCCGATCGTCAGCCCGCTCAACTGCCCCTGGGGGGAAAAGGCGCTGACCGGCTATCTCGGCAACGACCGCGCGGCGTGGCGCGAATACGATGCCTGCGCCTTGATCGAAGACGGCGCGCGGATCGACCAGTTGCTGGTCGACCAGGGCACGGCCGACAACTTCCTCCATGACCAGCTCAAGACGCATTTGCTGGACGCGGCGTGCCGCAGTGTGGATATGCCCGCCACGATCCGGATGCAGGAAGGGTACGACCATTCCTACTTCTTCGTGTCCACATTCATCGACGATCACGTCGCATGGCACGCTGAAAGGCTGAAATCGTGAGTACCAAGGAACAGCGGATTGGCGAAATCGTCGCCGCCCACGCGGGCCGCGAAGGCCCGATGCTGCCGATCCTGCATGACGTGCAGGCCGAATTCGGCTGTGTCGATGCCGAGTCCGAAGCGATGGTCGCCCATGCCGTGAACCTGAGCCGCGCTGACGTGCGGGGCGTGGTCAGTTTCTACCACGATTTCCACGAGACTGCGGATCACCGCCCAGAAGTGCAGATCTGCCGCGCCGAAGCGTGCAAGGCGCGCGGCGTCGAAGCGCTGATGGCGGCGGCGGAAAAGGCGGCCGGCGATCGCGTCAAGCTGACCACCGTCTATTGCCTTGGCCTGTGCAGCGCCGGCCCGAGCGCGCGCGTCGGTGACCGGCTTCACGCCCGGCTCGATGCCAAGGGCATCGCCAAAGTGATCGAGAACGCCTGATGCTTATTCGTATATCCGACGATGGCCTGGCCCGCGCCCTCGGCGCTGACGAGCTGGCGCAAGCCTTTGCCAAGCAGGGCCACGAGGTCCAGCGCACCTCGAGCTGGGGGATGCACTGGCTTGAGCCGATGGTCGAGATCGACGGGGCCGGTTTTGGCCCCGCCACCTCAGACGATGTCGACGCCATCCTCGATGGTTCGTCCGACAAGGCGATCGGCGAGATTGCCGCGCACCCGTTCATCGCCGGACAGCAGCGGCTGACCTTCGCCCGCGCCGGCAAGACCCGCCCGACCAGTCTCGAGGATTACGAGGCGACTGGCGGCTGGGCCGGCCTCAAGCGCGCGCGCCAAGTTGGCGGCGCCCAAATCGTCGACGAAGTCACCGCGTCGGGCCTGCGCGGGCGCGGCGGTGCGGGCTTCCCTGCGGGTATCAAGTGGAAGACCGTGGCGGGAACTGCCGGCGCACAGAAGTACATCGTGTGCAACGCCGACGAAGGCGACAGCGGCACGTTTGCCGACCGCATGGTGATGGAAGGCGATCCCTACGCCTTGATCGAGGGCATGGCGATTGCCGGCGAAGCCGTCGGCGCTGACCAAGGCTACATCTACGTCCGCAGCGAATATCCCGATGCGATCCGCAAGCTCAACACGGCGCTGGCGCTGTGCGCTGCGATCATCGCGCCGTTTCGCTGCGAAGTGCGGGTCGGCGCGGGCGCTTATGTCTGCGGCGAGGAAACCTCGCTCCTCAACAGCCTCGAAGGCAAGCGTGGCGAAGTGCGCGCCAAGCCGCCGCTGCCCGCGATCGAAGGCCTGTTCGGCCGCCCGACGGTGGTCAACAACGTGCTGACGCTGGCGGCCGTACCGCATATCCTGGCTGAAGGCGGCTCGGGCACTTACGACGCCCTCGGCATGGGCCGTTCGAAGGGCACGATGCCGATCCAGTTGGCGGGCAACATCAAGCACGGCGGGCTGTACGAAGTGGCCTTCGGCGTGACCTTGCGCGAGCTGGTCTATGACATTGGCGGCGGCACCGAGAGCGGCCGCCCGGTCAAGGCGGTGCAGGTCGGCGGACCGCTTGGCGCCTACATCCACCCAGACCAGTTCGACATCAAGTTCGACTACGAGGAATATACCGCGGCCGACGCGCTGATCGGGCACGGCGGCATCACCGTGTTCGACGATACTGCCGACATGGGCGGCATGGCGCGCTTCGCGATGGAATTCTGCGCCGCCGAAAGCTGCGGCAAATGCACGCCTTGCCGGATCGGGGCGACGCGCGGGGTCGAGATCATCGACCGCATCCGCGCGGGCGGGCGCAAGGCCGACGCGGTGGAAAGCCAGCCGGTGATGCACAATGCATCCAAGAGCGGCCGCCTGCCCGAGCAGGAAATCGTCCTGCTGACCGACTTGTGCGAAACGATGAAGTTCGGCTCGCTCTGCGCGCTGGGCGGCTTCACCCCTTATCCGGTGATGAGCGCGCTGAAGAACTGGCCGGAAGACTTCATGCCGGGCCAGGAGGGCGCGGTGCAAAAGGTGCTCGACCGGAACGACACGTGAGTTTCGGGCAATGATCCTCGGGGTCGTCCTCGCCGGCGGGCAATCGGTCCGCTTTGGTAGCGACAAGGCGCTGGCCGAACTGGGCGGCCACACCCTGCTGGCCCGCGCGGTCGACGCGCTGTCGGGCTTTTGCGAATATGTCGTCATCGCCGGCCGCGAAACCGGCCCCGCGCCGTGCATTCCCGACTGGCCGCACCCCAAGATGGGCCCGCTAGCGGGTATCGCCGCCGGACTTCACCATGCGCGCGACGAGGGGTATCAAACGATCCTCACTTGCGGCGTGGATTCGGTCGGCCTGCCCGATGACCTGCTCGAACAGTTGAGCCCCGCGCCCGCCTTTGTCGAAAGCCAGCCGGTCATCGGCCACTGGCCCGCCAGTTCGCTGGAGGCGATAGAAACGATCCTTTTGGGGCCGGCAAAGCATTCGATGCTTGCGTTCGCAGAGGCGATTGCCGCAACGCCAGTGAAAATTAGCAGGAAACCTGCTAACATCAATTCTCCGGCCGATCTGGCTGCGATGGAGCGCGACGATGGGATTTGAACGCCAGCAAGACTTCGGAACCCCCGAAGTGGTCTCGAGCGAGATGGTCAGCCTGACCATTGACGGGCGCGCGGTGACCGTTCCTGCGGGCACCAGCGTGATGCGCGCGGCGGCCGAAATCGGCGGCAACATCCCCAAGCTGTGCGCGACCGACAACGTCAAGGCGTTCGGCTCGTGCCGCCTGTGCCTGGTCGAAATCGACGGCGCGCGCGGCACGCCGGCCAGCTGCACCACCCCGGTCATGCCCGGCATGAACGTCCACACGCAGACCCCGCGGCTCGACAAGCTGCGCAAGGGCGTGATGGAACTGTACATCTCCGACCACCCGCTCGACTGCCTGACCTGCAGCGCCAACAACGATTGCGAACTGCAGGACCAGGCCGCTGCCGTGGGCCTGCGCGATGTGCGCTATGGCTACGAAGGCGCGAACCACCTCGGCGAAACGACCGACACCTCAAACCCCTATTTCGATTTCGACCCGAGCAAGTGCATCGCCTGTTCGCGCTGCGTGCGTGCCTGCGATGAAGTGCAGGGCACCTTTGCGCTTACGATCGACGGGCGCGGCTTCGCCTCCAAGGTCAGCGCGGGCCAGGCGGACGACAATTTCCTCAGCTCCGAATGCGTCAGCTGCGGCGCCTGCGTGCAGGCCTGCCCCACTGCGACGCTGCAGGAAAAGAGCGTCAAGGCGATCGGCAAGCCCGAACGTTCGGTGGTCACGACGTGCGCGTATTGCGGCGTCGGCTGCACCTTCCGCGCCGAAATGCGCGGCGAGCAGCTGGTGCGCATGGTGCCGTGGAAAGACGGCAAGGCCAATCGCGGGCACTCCTGCGTCAAGGGCCGCTTCGCCTATGGCTACGCCAGCCACCAGGATCGTATCCTCAACCCGATGATCCGCGACAGCATCGACCAGCCATGGCGCGAAGTCAGCTGGGAAGAAGCGCTCGGCTACACCGCCGGCAAGATCAACGCGATCAAGGCCGAGCATGGCGCGCGCGCGCTGGGGGGCATTACCTCCAGCCGCTGCACCAACGAAGAGACCTTCCTGGTCCAGAAGCTGGTCCGCGCCGCGTTCGGTACCAACAACGTCGATACCTGCGCCCGCGTGTGCCACTCGCCCACCGGCTACGGCCTCAAGACCACGTTTGGCACCAGCGCCGGCACCCAAGATTTCGATTCGGTGATGGACACCGACGTGATGCTGGTGATCGGCGCCAACCCGACCGATGCCCACCCGGTGTTTGCCAGCCGCATGAAGCGCCGCCTGCGCCAGGGCGCCAAGCTGATCGTGATCGATCCACGCCGCATCGACCTGGTCCGTTCGCCGCACATCGAAGCCGCGCATCACCTGCCGCTGCAGCCCGGCACCAACGTTGCCGTGCTGACCAGCCTGGCGCACGTGATCGTAACCGAAGGCCTCGCCAACGAAGCCTTCATTCGCGAACGCTGCGACTGGGACGAATACCAGGACTGGGCCGCGTTCGTATCGGACGAGCGCCACAGCCCCGAATTCCTCGAGCCGGTCACCCGCGTGCCCGCCGCCGATTTGCGTGCGGCGGCGCGGCTCTATGCGACCGGCGGCAACGGCGCGATCTACTACGGCCTCGGCGTGACCGAGCACAGCCAGGGTTCGTCCACGGTGATGGCGATTGCGAATCTCGCGATGGTCACCGGCAACATCGGCCGCCCGGGCGTGGGCGTGAACCCGCTGCGCGGCCAGAACAACGTCCAGGGCGCGTGCGACATGGGCAGCTTCCCGCACGAACTGCCCGGCTATCGCCACATCCATGACGATGAAACCCGCAACCTGTTCGAGAAGGACTGGGGCGTCGTGCTCGATCCCGAGCCTGGCCTGCGGATCAACAACATGCTCGACGCTGCCGTCGATGGTACCTTCAAGGCAATCTACATCCAGGGCGAAGACATCCTTCAGTCCGACCCCAACACCAAGCACGTTTCCGCCGGGCTCGAAGCGATGGAGCTCGTCATCGTGCATGACCTGTTCCTCAACGAGACCGCGAACTACGCGCACGTGTTCCTGCCGGGTTCGACCTTCCTCGAGAAAAACGGCACCTTCACCAACGCCGAACGCCGCATCCAGCCGGTGCGCAAGGTGATGGAGCCGGCCAATGGCTACGAGGACTGGGAAGTGACGCAGCTACTCGCCAATGCCATCGGCGCTGACTGGAATTACACTCACCCGAGCGAGATCATCGACGAGATCGCCCGCCTGACGCCTAGCTTCGCCGGACTTTCGTGGGCTGGCCTCGACAAGGTCGGTTCGGTCCAGTGGCCGATCAACGAAGCGCACCCCGAAGGCAGCCCGGTGATGCACGTCGAAGGCTTCGTGCGCGGCAAGGGCAAGTTCGTGGTCACCGAATACGTGCCGACCGATGAAAAAACCGGTCCGCGCTATCCGCTTCTGCTGACGACCGGGCGCATCCTCAGCCAATACAACGTCGGCGCGCAGACGCGGCGCACCAGCAATGTCCTGTGGCACGAGGAAGACCTGCTCGAAATGCACCCCAGCGATGCCGACAACCGCGGTCTCAACAGCGGTGACTGGGCGCGCCTGTCCAGCCGCACGGGCGAAACCACCTTGCGCGTGCAAGTGACCGACCGCGTGGCCCCGGGCGTGGTTTACACCACGTTCCACCACCCGGCGACGCAGGCCAATGTGGTCACCACCGACTTCTCCGACTGGGCGACCAACTGCCCCGAGTACAAGGTCACCGCGGTGCAAATCATGCCCAGCAACGGCCCTACCGACTGGCAGGAAGGCTACACCGAGCTCAGCGAACGCTCGCGCCGGATCGCGGATACGGAGATGGAGCCGGCCGAATGAGCGTGGGCGAAGGCACCGGGCACGGCAGCACGATCGCCACGCTGCGCCGCATGGCCGACCAGATCGCGGTGAATTTTTCCGCGATCGGGCACGACGACGCGGTGCTCGCGACGGCCGACCACATCTACCAGTTCTGGGATCCGCGGATGAAGGCGGCGATCTTCGCCGATGACCGGGCAAATCTGGGACCGATTGCACGCGACGCGATTGAGCACCTGGCGGGCGGAGCGCACCCGGCCTCGCAAACCCGCGCAACGCAGTTCAACACCGCGTTCGAGACCGACCATTCCGACGCCGGCTGAGCCGGTCGAAGTCCATCCTGACGGCACCAGCCGCCCGGTGACACGGCAATGGGTGCCCGAAGCCCCGGTCGCGCTGGAATTCAACGGCCTCAGCTATGCCGTGATGATGGCGACCCCCGCCGACCTTGAAGACTTCGCACTCGGGTTCGCGCTGACCGAAGGCCTTGCGAAAGACCCCGGAGACTTGACGGACATTGGTGTGGCCGAAGTCGAAAACGGCTGGATCGTGCGCGCGACCCTGAGCGGACTAGGCATTGAACAACTGACCGACCGGGTGCGCTCAAGAGTGGCCGAATCAAGCTGCGGACTGTGCGGGATCGACAACCTGGAAGCTGTCACCCGGCCCTTGCCACAAGTCCCCGCGCATGCCCCGCTGGCGGAACGCGCGATCTTCGCCGCGCTCGGTGCGCTGCGCGGGCGCCAGCCGCTCGGCAAGGCGACCGGCGCGGCGCACGCAGCGGCGTTCTGCTCCCCTGACGGCGCTATCTTGCAGGTGCGCGAGGATGTCGGCCGGCATAACGCAATGGACAAGCTGGTCGGCGCGCTCGCCGCGGCCGGGCAAGACGCCGCCGATGGCTTCATCCTGTCGACCGCACGATGCTCTTACGAAATTGTCGAAAAGGCCGTTCGCGCCGGGGCCACCCGCCTCGTCACCGTGTCGCTCCCCACCAGTATGGCGGTGACGAGAGCGAAGGCCTCAGGCCTCAGCCTGTGGAGCCTCGCCCGCGACGACAGCGTGCTAAGGGTGTCGGGTGGCGGGCGCGGCTGACTGGATCATCCGTGAGGCCAGTTCGGATGCCGATTTTGACGCATTCGGACGCCAATGCCTCGCCTATACGGATTGGTGCCGCGCGCGATATGCCGATCTGCCATGGCTGGTCGAGATGGTGTTTGGCTTTCAGTCGCTGGAAGCTGAACTACGCGACTTGCGCCGCAAGTACGCGCCGCCCGACGGACGCACGTTGGTGCTCGAACGCGATGGAGTTATTACCGGGGCGGGCGCGTTCCGCCGGTTGTCAGACGAGATTTGCGAGCTCAAGCGCGTATTCGTCAGCGAAACGATGCGCGGTACCGGTGCCGGGCGGGCGCTGACATTGGCACTGATCGATCAGACCCGTACTGATGGGTTCATTGCGATGCGGCTCGACACCGGTGACCGGTTTACCGAAGCGCTGGCGCTCTACCGATCGATCGGCTTCGAACCGATTGCCCCTTACCTGCAATATCCGCCGCAGCTGATGCCGCACATGCGATTTCTCGAACTTTCGCTGCTTGCGAGGTGAACTAGCGGCTAAGCTGGAATACGGCGTGTTCGGCGCGCCAATTTGCCCCGAAATGGCCCTGGCCGCCCGCTATCTCGCGGCCGCGGGTGAAGAACCAGTCCTGCTCCACCGTCACGCCCTTTTCGCGCAGCAGGGCGCGGAAGTCCGCCACCGTCACATGGTGGATGTTCTGCGTCTCGTACCAGCTTACCGGCAGGTGCCGCGTCACCGGCATGCGCCCGTGGCGCAGTAGCGAGGCGCGCATCCGCCAGTAAGCGAAGTTGGGGAAGCTGACGAAAGCCTTGCGCCCGATCCGCAGCAACTGGTCGAGCATCAGGTCGGGCCGCGCCGCCGTCTGCAATGTCTGGCTGAGGATGGCGTAGTCGAACGCGTGGTCGGGATAGTCGGCCAGGTCGCGGTCGGCATCGCCTTGCACCACCGACAGCCCGCGCGCGACACAGCGTTCGACCGCGCCGGGATCGATTTCCATGCCGCGTGCGTCCACTTGCCGTTCGCCGCGCAGTACCGCCATCAGCTCACCCTCGCCGCAGCCGACATCGAGCACCCGGCTTCCGGGCGCGACATGGCGCGCGATCACCGCAAGGTCGGGGCGCAGTTCAGCCATTGAGGAACCCTGTCACGACCCGGTCGAGCGCGGGTACGTCGAGCAGGAAACTGTCGTGGCCGAACGGGGCTGACAGCTCGACAAAGCTGACCGGCGCGGCGGCGGCGTTGAGCGCGTGGACTACGGTGCGTGATTCCGCCGTCGGGTAGAGCCAGTCGGTATCGAAACTGACCACGCAGAACCGCGCGGTGGCCCCGGTGAAGGCGTCGGCCAAGCTCCCTTTTCCTTTGGCGCCATGCTCTTCGGCGAGATCGAAATAATCGGTCGCGCGGGTGATGTAGAGATAGCTGTTGGCGTCGAACCGGTCAGTGAAAGCAAGGCCCTGGTGACGCAGGTAGCTTTCCACCTGGAAATCGGCATCGAAGCCGAAGCTTTTGGCGCCCTGGCTGCCGTCGGGCCGCTCCTGCAAGCGGCGGCCGAATTTCTCGGTTAGCCCAGCTTCGGACAGGTACGTGATGTGCGCCGCCATACGCGCCACGGCGAGGCCTTTTTCAGGCCCTTTGCCGTGAGAATAGTAATCGCCGTCTCGCCAGCCGGGATCGGCCATTATTGCTTGTCGTCCGACTTCGTGGAAGGCGATGTTCTGCGCCGAGTGACGCCACGAGGTGGCGATCGCCAGCACCCGCGCGGCGCGGTCGGGAAAGTTGGCCGCCAGGCTGAGAGCGAGCATCCCGCCCATCGATCCGCCCACTACCGCGTGCAGCTTGTGAATCCCCATTGCATCTAGCATCGCGACTTGTGCGCGGACCATGTCGCGGATGGTGATGACGGGGAAGCGCATCCCCCACGGCTGGCCGTCTGAATCCTCGCTGGCGGGGCCGGTCGAGCCCATACAGCCGCCGATCACATTGGCGCAGATCACGTGATAGCGGTCGGTATCGATCGGTTTGCCGGGACCAACCATGCGGCTCCACCAGCCGGGCTTGCCGGTTATCGGATGCGGGCTGGCGACATGCTGGTCCCCGGTAAGGGCATGGAACACGAGGATTGCGTTGCCCTTGTCCGCCGCCAGTTCGCCGTAAGTCTCGAACGCCAGCCGCACGCCTGCCAGCGACTGCCCGCTGTCGAGCAGCAGGGGCGCGTCGAGCACGAGGCTTGTGGCATCCAAGGTGGTGGCGGCGGTCATCTCGGTTCGCCGATTGGGGGCAAGCCGAAGTGCTGTCAATTGGCCCGCGCAGCCGCTATGCGCGCCGCCGTGACCGAGGACCGCCCCCAGATGAAGCCGTGGATCGCAGCGATCCATGCCTATACGCCCGGCAAATCGCGCGCGGCGGACGGTCGGCCCTTGGCCAAGCTCTCGGCCAACGAGAACCCGCTGGGCACCAGCCCGCAGGCGCTGGCCGCGCGGAGCCAGGCGGTGCAGCCGTCGCTCTACCCTGATCCCGACAGCACGCAGTTGCGCGCCGCGATCGGCCGCCTGCACGGGATCGACCCGGCGCGGATCGTATGCGGTGCCGGCTCGGGTGAATTGCTGGCACTGGCCGCCAATGCCTACGCCGGCCCCGGCGATGAGATCGTCTACTTCCGCTTCGGCTTTTCGCTGTATGAGATCGTGACCCGGCGCTGCGGGGCGACGCCGGTCGAGGCACCCGGGGTCGACTATGCGGCCGATGTCGATGCGCTGCTGGGTCTGGTTGGGGAGCGCACCCGGCTGGTGTTCATCGCCAATCCCAACAACCCGACCGGAAGCTATCTCGACCGCGCCGAGATCGCTCGGTTGCATGCAGGCCTGCCCGAAAACGTGCTGCTTGTGCTTGATCAGGCCTATGCCGAATACGTCCGGCCTGAGGATGATGATGGCGGTCTGGCGCTGGCGGCAAAGCACCCCAATGTCCTGGTCACTCGCACGTTCTCGAAAGCCTATGGTCTGGCCGGGGAGCGGGTCGGCTGGGCGACCGGCGCCCCAACGCTGATCGAAGCGCTTAACCGCCTGCGCGGACCGTTCAATATCAACAACGCCGCCCAAGTCGTGGCCGCCGCAGCGCTGGCTGACCAGGCGTTTGTCGAGGCTTCCCGCGCGCATAATGCCGCTGAACGGACGCGCTTTGTCGAAGCCATCGAAGCGCTCGGCAACCACGGCCTGCGCGCCGTGCCGAGCGAGGCGAACTTCGTGCTGGTGCTGTTCGAAGGCGCGCTTGCTGCCGAGGACGCGCTGACCGGCCTGGCCGAAGCCGGCTATGCTGTGCGCCACTTGCCCGGACAGGGCCTGCCCCAAGCGTTGCGCATCACCATCGGCACACGCGAGCAGATGGACGCCATCGCTGCCGTGCTGCGCCGCATGGCGGGATCGGTGCAATGAGTTTCCGCAAGGTCGCCATTATCGGGCTGGGCCTGCTCGGCGGCTCGATCGGCCTCGCGGTCAGGCAGCACCTGCCCGGCGTCGCGACGACCGGGTTTGACAGCGATCCGGCCGTGCGCGACCGGGCGCGCGAACGCCAATTGGCGGACACGATCTGCGATACCGCGGTCGAGGCTGTCTCAGGCGCCGACCTGGTCATCCTGTGCGTGCCGGTGGGCGCCATGTCGCAAGCGGCGCGCGACATGCAGCCTGGCCTGTCCACCGATGCGGTGATCAGCGATGTCGGCTCGTCCAAGCTCAGCATTGGCCGCGCGCTTGACACCGCGCTGCCGGGCCACACGGTTATTCCCGCGCATCCCGTCGCCGGGACCGAGCACAGCGGACCTGACGCCGGGTTTGCCACACTGTTTCATCAACGCTGGTGCATCGTCACCCCGCCCGAAGGGGCTGATCCGGCCAAGGTCGCCGCATTGGTAGCCTTCTGGCAGGCGCTCGGCGCGATGGTCGATACGATGGATGCCGAACACCACGACCTGGTGCTGGCCGTCACCAGCCACATTCCCCACCTTATCGCCTACACCATCGTCGGGACCGCTTCTGATCTCGAGGATGTGACCCGCAGCGAAGTGATCAAGTATTCAGCCGGCGGCTTCCGCGACTTTACCCGCATCGCTGCCTCCGATCCGACGATGTGGCGCGACGTGTTCCTGCACAATCGCGACGCGGTGCTCGAAATGCTCGACCGCTTCCTGACCGACATCGCCTTGATCCGCGAAGCAATCCGCGCTTCGGACGGCGAAATGATGTTCGACTTGTTCACTCGTACGCGCGAAATTCGCCGCTCGATCGTGGCCATCGGGCAGGACGACGCGCGGCCGGATTTCGGGCGCAAGGATCACGGGGCCTGACGGCTCAGGTGTTGAGGACATTGATCGCGCTGCGCACGCGCGCTTCGATCTCATCCCTTGGCAAGCCGGGCTCGATCGGTTCACCGAAATGCAGCCTGATCGTGCCCGGGCGCTTCCACAGCCGGTGATAGAGCGGCCCGCTGTCAACCGCGACCGGGACCACGATCATCCCCAGCATTTTATAGAGCCCGGCAAAGCCCGCCTGCAGTTCCGGCCGGGTGCCATGGGGAACGCGCGTGCCTTCGGGGAAGATTGCCAGCGGGCGGCCGGTGGCGGCAAAGGCGCGCGCTTCGGTAATCATGGTCCGCAGCGTCTTTGCACCCTGTGTGCGTGCCACGGCGACCGAGCCGTAGGCGATGGCCACCCGTCCCCACCCGGGGATGTCATACAGCTCCGCCTTGCCGAACGGCACCGGGTAATCGAGCATGTTGGGCAAGTCGATCGCCTCGAAAAAACTCTCGTGCTTGATCGCGTAGAGCGCGGGACCCGCTGGCCGTGTCCCGGTCTCTCGCACGTTGATCCCCAGCAGGAAACGCACGCAGCGGCGGTGGAAGGCCGACCAGGCATCGGGCACCGGGCGCAACTTGCCGGGCGCAAAGCGGGTCAACACAACCGACAGCAGGACGTAATAGATGCTGCCCAGATAGAACACGGCATAGAACAACAGGCTGCGGACCACGTTCATCGCGCTCAACCCGGCCAGATCTGCCCGACCCAGGTGGCCAGCAGCTTGTGATATTCAAGGAACAGGATCCACAGCGACGGGCGCGAAGGCACGGCGTCGCGCACCAGAACGGTGCCTGCCGGCAACTTGTCCTCCAGTTCCAGCGCGGCGCGGCGCATGTGCCAGTCCGAGGTAACAAGGCGAATCGAGTGAACCTTGTGCTCGTTCACCCAGGCCGCGGTCTCACGCGCATTGCCGCGCGTATCGAGCGCCGCGTAGCCGAGCGTAACGCAGCAATTCATCAGCTGCGGCGAGGCGTGGTATTCGGCGGAGAATTCTTGTGGACGCACTTCGCGAGCGACGCCGGTCACCAGCATGCGCGGGGCCGCGCCGCGCTGGAGCTCGGCCAGCCCGCGCTGGATCCGCCCGCCGCTGCCAGTCGGCACGACGATGGCATCGCTTTTGACGCCCACAAGCGGCTGCGGAAGCGCGACGGCGAACCACAGGAAACCGAAAGCCCACAACACCAGCAGGAGAGAGACGAATCGCCGAATCACAGCATGCGCCTTAGCGCAGCAATGACCGTCACGCGCGCGGTCAGCATCGCCAGCAGAATGCCAATCACCGGAATCAACGCCAGCAGCACCCAGTCGAGCGGCGCCAGCGCAGCACCGGCGACCATGCCCGAACCAAGCCGGGCGAACTGGCGCCCGAGCACGAAAATTGCCGAGGCTCCGAGCAGCAGCCCGGCCAGCCCGCCCAGCGCCGCGTCGCCGCCGATCGAGCGTTCAAAAATGCGCGCAATCTGGTGGTCGGTCCCGCCAAGCAGGTGGATGATTTCGATCGTTTCGCGGTTCGAGCCAAGTGCGGACCGTGCTGCCAGCCACACTGCGGCGGCGCTGGTCGCGGCCAGCAGCGCAATCAGGCCCAGCGCCAGCCATTGCAGCGAGGCGACGGCATCGAACACCGGCTCGAGCCAGCCGGCCTGCGCGTCGACCCGTGCCGATGGGACGGCAGCAACCAGTGCGCTGCGCAATTGCACCAGCCGCTGCGGGGTCACCGCGCCTTCCAGCCGCACATCGATCAGCGCCGGGACCGGGATCGCCTCGTCCGAACTCAGTGCCTGCTGGCCAAGCCATGGTTCGAGCAGCGCCTCGAGCTCGGCTTGCGGTACCCGGCGCACGGCGGCGACGTCTTCGCGATTGCCGAGCAGGGCCAGGGCTAGTTCTGTCTGGCGCGCGCGCTCGGTCGGGGCGCCTTCGAGGATCTGCACCGTTAACCCGCCGGCGATCTCGGTGCGCGCGTTGGCCCCGAGATTGCGCAAGGCCAGCCCGGCCCCGGCGGCAATCACCGTTAGCGCCATCATGATCGCGACCACCCAGGGCATCGGCCCGGCCAGCCGCGATTGCGGCACCAGCCGGTCACTCGCGCCAAACCGCGGCATGTTGCGGCGGATCGGCGCCGCATGGATCGAGGTGTCGGCGCTCATCGGATGGCCGTCTCGCGGCGCGGCGGATAGCGAAGCGCCCCGGTGGGATCGCTCAGCCGCCCGCGTTCCAGCCGCATGATCAGCGAATCCGGAACCTTCCGCAGCAACTGCACATCGTGGGTGGCGACCACCACGGTAGTGCCGAGCCGGTTGAGCGCTTCGAACAGTTGCAGCAGTTTGAGCGCCATGTCGGGATCGACGTTGCCGGTCGGCTCGTCCGCCACCAGCACATCGGGCCGGGCGATGACTGCGCGGGCAATCGCCACGCGCTGCTGCTCACCGCCCGAAAGCGTGGCCGGGCGCGCGTCGGCGCGTTGGCCAAGCCCGACCCACTCGAGCATGTCGGACACGGGCTTGCGAATCTCGCTCTCGGCCACGCCGGATACGCGCAGCGGCAAGGCAACGTTATCGAACGCCGACAGGTGCGGCACCAGCCGGAAATCCTGGAACACCACTCCGATCCGGCGGCGAAACGAGGGCAGCCGTTCGCGCGGGACGGTGATCACATCGGTGTTGAACATGCGGATGATCCCGCGCGACGGGCGCTGCGCGAGATAGAGCAGCCGTAGCAGCGAAGTCTTGCCCGCACCGCTCGCCCCGGTGAGGAAATAGAAGCTGCCCGGATAGAGCGCGAACGAGATGTCGCTCAGCACTTCGCGGTCGACCCCATAGCGCAGGCCAACGTTTTCGAACTGGACGATATTCCCCTCCCCGCCGCTCACGGTCGGCCTCGCGGGCGGGATGGCGGCTTTGGTTTGGGGAAAACGGGCATTGGGTGCGGCTATAGCTGCTGTTCGATGTGGAAAAAAGCCACCCACGAGGGAGTGAGGGCGGTCGCGGCCTTGTTGCCCTTAACCGCGAGGCGTAGCGTTCACCGGTCATGATACTTGCCTGCCCCGCCTGTACGACGCGCTACGTAGTGCCCGACAGCGCGGTCGGGCCCGAAGGTCGCACCGTGCGCTGCGCAAAATGCCGCCACAGCTGGTTCCAGG
>JBDSDZ010000107.1:0-39768 GCA_039920345.1 Croceibacterium sp. | reverse complement strand
TTGGGCTGGTCCTTGGCAATCCCGGCAAGGTATTGCTTGAGCGCCGGAGCCGCGAGCGCGCCGATCTCACCCATTTGGGCATCGAAGTCGGCCTTGCGGTTGCTGCCAGCGTGGCGCTTGTCCCAATCGGCGTGGGCCTGCTGGCCACGCTCGCCGAGCGCGCGCCAGTCGGCCATGATGTCGTCAGGAATCACGAACGCCGGCGAATCCCAGTGCAGGAATTCGCGCGCGGCAGCGATTTCCTCGGCACCAAGCGGATTGCCGTGGACGGCCGATGTGCCCTGCTTGTTGGGTGCGCCATAGCCGATGATGGTCCGGCAACCGACGATCGAAGGACGTGGATCGGCCGCCGCTTCGGCCAGCGCGCGGCGAATGTCCGCCGGGTCATGCCCGTCGCACGAGACCGCGTGCCACCCGCTCGCGCGATAGCGAGCCAGCACATCCTCGCTGGTCGAAAGATCGGTCGAGCCGTCGATGGTAACGTGGTTGTCGTCCCACAGCACGTTCAGGTGGCCAAGCTGGAGGTGCCCGGCAAGCCCGATCGCCTCGTGATTGACGCCTTCCATCAGGCACCCGTCACCGGCCATCACCCAGGTCTGGTGATCGACCAGTTCGCTGCCGAAAACCGCATTGAGGTGCCGCTCGGCAATCGCCATGCCCACTGCCATCGCCAGGCCCTGGCCAAGCGGGCCGGTGGTCGCTTCCACCCCGTCGAGGAGGAAGTTTTCCGGGTGACCCGCGCACGGGCTGCCGAGCTGGCGGAAATTACGGATGTCATCCATCGTCGGTCGGGCATAGCCAGTCAGGTGGAGCACCGCATAGATCAGCATCGAACCGTGGCCGGCGCTGAGCACGAAGCGGTCGCGGTCGGGCCAGTGCGGATCGGCCGGATCGAACTTGAGGAATTCGGACCACAGCACGGTGGCGACGTCGGCCATGCCCATCGGCATCCCGGGGTGGCCAATATTCGCCGCCTGCACCGCGTCCATCGACAGGGCGCGGATAGCATTGGCCATCGGCGCGAGACGGGCGGGTTCGAGGCTCATGCGAAAGGCTCCGGGCAAGGTCGGCAGGGGCCGCGATTCGGCTGGCCGCTCCTTGGGCGACCGCACCGCCATGCGTCAAGCGAACCCCGGGAACCGGCCCGCTTGGCCGCGCCGGGACCAGGGCGAGGCTTATTCACAGCTACGGCAGCCAAGGTTTTGCCCGGCAAGGACCTTTTTGGTAAAC
The DNA here is from genome assembly GCA_039920345.1 of Croceibacterium sp. Classification (GTDB taxonomy): domain Bacteria; phylum Pseudomonadota; class Alphaproteobacteria; order Sphingomonadales; family Sphingomonadaceae; genus Croceibacterium_A. The sequence continues at coordinate 38,538 of JBDSDZ010000107.1, read as the reverse complement.
GCCCGCACATGGCAGGGGAACGGCTTGAGCGGGCACTGGCCCGGATCGACGCAGCGGCGGGCCGGATAACCGCGGCTGTGCGGTCGCCGGTGTCTCCTGGTGGCGACAATCCCGAACTGGCGCGCAAATACGCCGCACTGCAGGCCGAAGCGGGTGCCGCGCTGGCGCAGCTCGACAGCCTGATCGAAGCGATCGAGCCATGAGTGACGTCACCCTGACGATCGGCGGGCGCAACTACGCCGTCGCCTGCGCGCCGGGGGAAGAAGGCCATATCCGCGCGCTCGGCCAGTCAATCGACAGCAAGCTGGCGGGAATGCCGGCCATCGGCGGCCAGTCCGAGGCACGCACGCTGCTGTTTGCAGCGCTGCTGCTGGCTGACGAGCTGCACGAATTGCGCGGCGGCGCTGCTCCGGCTGCGGCGCCGGACGACGGCGCTGCGGCGCAAAAGCTTGAATCGCTGGCTGATCGGCTCGAACAACTCGCATCGCAGCTTGAGAGCTGACCCGGTAACGCCTAGATAGGGCTTGGCGGGACTGCCCGGAACGAGCCTTTGAACATCCCTGAGGCTATAAGCAATCCATGGGAGCTGTCCCTGTTCGGTCTGCGGGTTTGTCCTGGAGGCCGGTGCATATGGTTCCCACCTGACGTCGAGGCGTCGGTGGATTTCTCGGCAAACGACCCATGGTGGTTCCGCCACTTGTTCCCATGGGCCAATCGCGGCAAAGGGCCCGGATGTCCGACCTAATCGACCGCAAGAAGCAGCTGCGTGACGCACTTCGCACGCGGCGCCGCGAGCATGCCGATGCCCTGCCGCCGCAAGTCAGCGCGCTGGTTTTCAGCCGCCCGCCTGCTGCGGTGCTGGAACTGGTGCCGGAAGGGGCGACGGTCGGGCTCTACCGCTCGGACGATGGTGAGGCGCCTTCAGGGGGCTACATCCGCTATTTCTTCGAGAACGGGCATCCGGTTGCCCTGCCCCGGGTAACCACCCTCGACAAGCCGATGGAATTTCGCCGCCACACCGATCCGTACGAGGAGTCCGACCTCGAGGCGGGTGTGTGGGGCCTGCGCCAACCGGGCGTTGCGGCTCCGGTGGTGGTACCCGATGTGCTGTTCATGCCGCTGGTGGGTTTCACCAGCTCAGGCGACCGGCTGGGCCAGGGCGGCGGCTATTACGACCGCTATCTCGCCGCCCACCCGCACACGGTCGCCATCGGCATGGCGTGGGACGTGCAGGAAGTGCCTGAACTGCCAGTCGAGCCGCACGACATGCGCCTGAGCGCCATCGTCACCCCGACGCGCGTCCTCGGGCCCTTCTGATGCGTGACAAGCCGACCCTGCGGATACCGCTTGGGGTGACCGGCTTGCTGATCGGGCTCGGCCTCTATGCGCTGGCGATTGTCTGGGCGTCGCAATGGATCGAACGGCTGCCGGTGTTGCTGCAAGGCGTGGTCTATCTGATCCTCGGCGTGATCTGGCTGCTGCCGCTGCGGCGGTTCCTGATCTGGATGGAAACCGGCCGCTGGGGCTAGGCGGTCGCGGCCGCCAGCAGTTCGACAATTCGCGCTGCGCTGCGGCCATCGCCGTAAGGGTTGTGGGCGCGCGCCATTGCTGCGTGGGCGGTGTCATCGTCGAGCAGCCGGGTCGCTTCAGCGACGATCCGGGCGGTATCGGTCCCGACCAGGCGCGCGGTCCCGGCAGCCACACCTTCCGGCCGTTCGGTCGTCTGGCGCGCGACCAGCACCGGCACGCCAAGCGCAGGCGCTTCCTCCTGCACCCCGCCGCTGTCGGTCAGGACGACGTGCGCGAGGCCAAGCAGGCGGGCAAAGTGCGGGTAATCGAGCGGCGGGGTCATAGCGACATTGGCGAGGCCCGACAGCACCGGCTCGACCGCGGAACGGACCTCGGGATTGGGATGCACCGGGAAGATCACCGCGACATCGGACCGCGCCGCAAGGTAGCGTATCGCCTCGGCAACAGCGGATAGCTCACCCAGGTTTTCGCGGCGGTGCAAGGTGACTGCAATCACCCGTTTGCCGGAGTAGCGATGCGCCAGTTCGTCCAGACCGCCAGCCAGGCCGGGTTCGCGCGCCAATCGCGCGCGCATCCAGTGCAGCGCGTCGATCACGGTGTTACCAGCGACATGGATGGTGCGCGGATCGACCCCTTCGCCCCGCAGCGCCTCGGCCGCACCTGTCGTGGGCGCGCAATGCAAGGTCGCAACGGCTCCGACGAGCGTGCGATTGATTTCTTCAGGCCAGGGATGCGCGATGTCACCGCTTCGCAGGCCCGCTTCGACATGGGCGACCGGGATCCCCCGCAGCCAGGCCGCAGCTGTAGCCGCGAGGGCGGTTGCGGTATCGCCCTGCACCACGACCCAGTCCGGCCGCTCAGCATCGAGCACCGTGCCGAGTCCGACAAGCAGCGCGGCGGTCAGGCCTTCCAGCGCCTGCCCCGGACGCATCAACGCGAGGTCGTGGTCCGGAATAATACCTGCCAGCGCCAGCACTGGATCGAGCAATTCGCGGTGCTGCCCGCTCGAGCAAGTGCGGCTGACGAAGCGCGGATCGCGCTCCAGCGCATGAACCAGCGGGAACAGCTTGATGGCCTCGGGACGAGTGCCGAAAACGGTCAGGATGCGGCGCGATCCGGTCATTCGGGCGACATAACCAGCAGCGCGCAAATGCGCACCAACTATCTGATTTTCAGCAGGTAGGATGGTCCCAAGTGGCGCGAGTGACGGGACTTGAACCCGCGACCTCCGGCGTGACAGGCCGGCGCTCTAACCAACTGAGCTACACCCGCGTATCTGGACGTTGCACCGCTTGGGAGCAGCGCCACTAGGGCAGGGTCCACACCCTGTCAACCGCCCTGCCCGCCCCCGGCAAGCGCGCGTGCGCAAGGGCGAATCTTGCACTCGCGTTAACCATATTTTCGCAAGTTCGAACGCAAGCTTTGGTCAGTCGCGGCGGGGGCCGCACACGGGGGCCGATCGATGTTCAAACCGCTTGTCGCTGCAGCCACACTCGCCTGCGTGTTCATGCCTGCACCGCTCGCCGCGCAGGCCGTGGCTGTGCAAAGCGGGGTCTATCAGGAGCGCAGCGAGAACGGCACCCGTACTATCGCCCCCATCACCCGCCTGAGCGCGGGCGATAAGGTGGTCACGATCCTCACCTGGCATGCCCCGCGCGGCGGCAGCTACACCGTGGTCAGCGCCGTGCCCCGCCATCTCGCGGTGGAAAGCACCAGCCATGACGGGCTCGAGGTGTCGACCGATGGCGGACGTTCATGGCGCCGTCTGGCCGACGCCGACGCCGTTCCCCCAGGGACCACGCACTTGCGCTGGCAGATGCGCGGCGGCGAAGGTCGGCTGAGCTATCGGTCGATCGTGCGCTAAGGCGTCAGCGTTCGTATTTCCAGTTACGGCGCTTGCCCTCGGCGAGCCATTCGAGCGCCTCGCCGATCCGTTTGGCGCGCGTCTCGGGCCGCTTGGCCTCAGTAATCCATTCCAGATAATCGTAGCGATGCGACGGCGGAAACCCGGCGAACGTCGCCGCCGCCGCGCCGTTGCCGGCCAGGGCAGCGCTGAAATCATCCGGCATGGCGATGCTGCGCGCAGCGTTGGGCTTGGCTTTGGCGGGACGCTTGAGTGCGGTCCCCTCGCTGTCGATCCGCGCTTTGGCTTCGAGCAGTTTGGCGTCGAGTTCGTGTTCCGGCGGCAAGTCGGCCAGCGTGGCGATCTTGCCGAACTGGCCCATCGCATCGCCCTGCCGGCCGTCGCCGTGGATGATGAACGCGCAATGTGCCTTGAACGCCGCCATCCCGGCGATGTTCTTATCCCGGTAGGTGAAGTGCGGCATGCCCCACTTGATCGCCTCGTCTGCCTCGGGGATCACCCGGTGGACCAATGCGCGCAAGTGCTCGAGGATCGGCCGCGCGAAAGGCGCGGCCTGGACGATCTTGTCATCTATGCGTGGCTCGTAAGTCATGACACCGCCTTTGCAGATCAGTTGGCCAGCAACAGCACCGGCGTTTCGATCAGTTTCTTGACCGCCTGCACGAACGCGGCCGCATCGTAGCCATCGACCACGCGGTGATCGCAGCTGATCGACAGGTTCATGATCTTGCGCTTTTCGATCCGCTCGCCGCCCATCCGGTCGCTAACAAACATCGGCCGCTCGACAATGCGGTTTGGCGCCAGGATCGCCACTTCCGGCCGGTTGATCACCGGGGTCGAGGCAATGCCGCCAAGCGGGCCGAGCGAGGTGAGCGTGAAAGTGGAACCCGACAGCTCGTCCGGCTTCGCCTTGCCCTCGCGGGCGGCTTCGGAGAGGCGCAGGATCTCGCCTGCCAGCTGCCACAGGTTCTTGTCTTGTGCATCGCGGATTACCGGCACCATCAGCCCGGCCGGGGTCATTGTCGCCATGCCGAGGTGGACCGCGCCAAAGCGGGTGACCACGTTGGCCTCGTCATCATAGCGCGCATTGAGCATCGGGAAATCGGGCAGCGCGCGGCACACCGCGGCGATCAGCAGCGGCAGCAAGGTCAGCTTGGGCTTGTCCCCCCGATTGGCGTTGAGATCGCCGCGCAGCTTTTCCAGATCGGTGACGTCGCACTCTTCGACATAGGCAAAGTGCGGGATGTTGCGCTTGGACGCGGCCATGTTCTCGGCAATGCGGCGGCGCAGGCCGACGACCTTGATCGTCTCATCCTGCCCGGTGCGGCCGGCGGGCGCATAGCCGCTCGCCCCGCCATAGGACAGGAATGCGTCGAGATCGGCATGGCGCAGCCGTCCGCCTTCGGCCGGGCGAACGTCGGCCAGGTCGATGCCCATTTCCTTGGCCCGCTGGCGCACGGCCGGGCTGGCGAGGACCTTGGCCTGCGAAGCGCTGACTGGCTTGGGCGCGCGTCCTTCGACAGGCTCAGGATGAGCGGGTTCGGGTTTGGGTTCAGGTGCAGGCGCTGGGGCCGGTTGCGGGGCCGGAGTGGGGACGGGCGGAGACGCTTCGACAGCAGGCGGCGGCACAGCTGGCTCTGGCGCACTAACCTCCGCTCGTCCTGAGCCTGTCGAAGGACCCGCGTCCTCGGCCGCATCGCCGTCGGTCTCGAGCACCACCAGCGTCGAGCCGATGGCGATCACGTCGCCCACTTCGCCCGCCACTTCGAGCACGGTGCCCGCAACCGGGCTTTCCATTTCCACGGTGGCCTTGTCCGTCATCATGTCGGCCACGCGGCCATCTTCTTCGACCCGGTCGCCAATCTTGATGTGCCAGGCGACGATCTCGGCCTCGGCAATGCCTTCGCCAATGTCGGGCAGGCGGAACGTGTACTTGGCCATCGCCTTACGCCTCCAGCAACTTGTCAATCGCCTCTCCGACGCGGATCGGTCCGGGGAAATAGGCCCATTCGAGGCTGTGCGGATAGGGGGTGTCGAACCCGGTCACGCGTTCGACCGGGGCTTCGAGGTGGTAGAAGCAGCGTTCCTGCACCAGCGCGGCCAGTTCGGCGCCAAATCCCGAGGTCCGCGTCGCCTCGTGCAGGACCATGCATTTGCCGGTCTTTTCCACCGAGTTTTCCACTGCCTCGATGTCGAGCGGGACCAGCGTGCGCAAGTCGATAATCTCGGCATCGACGCCCTTTTCGCGGCACACCGCAGCGGCCACGTGGACCATCGTGCCATAGGCCAGGATGGTCATCGCGCTGCCTTCGCGCACGATCCGCGCCTTGCCCAAGGGGATCGTGTAATAACCCTCGGGCACCTTGGCGTCAGGGTGATCCTTCCACGGCTTGGTCGGGCGGTCATAATACCCGTCGAACGGGCCGTTGTAGATCCGCTTGGGCTCGAAGAAGACGACCGGATCGTTATCCTCGATCGCGGCGATCAGCAGGCCCTTGGCATCGTGCGGGGTGCTCGGCACCACGGTCTTGAGGCCCGCGACGTGGGTGAACATCGCCTCCGGGCTCTGGCTGTGTGTCTGGCCGCCGAAGATGCCGCCGCCAAACGGGCTGCGCACCGTCATCGGGGCGATGAATTCGCCCGCCGAGCGATAGCGCAGCCGCGCCGCTTCGCTGACCAGTTGGTCAAGCCCGGGATAGATGTAATCGGCGAACTGGATCTCCGTTACCGGCCGCAGGCCATAGGCGCACATGCCCACCGCTGCGCCGATAATGCCGCATTCGTTGATCGGGGTGTCGAACACCCGCGTCATGCCGTGCTTGGCCTGCAAGCCCGCGGTGCAGCGGAACACGCCGCCGAAATAGCCGATGTCCTCGCCCATCACGATCACGTTGGAATCGCGTTCCAGCATGATGTCGAGCGCATCGTTGATGGCTTCGATCATCGTCAAGCTGCGCGCCGGAGCGTCGGCCAGCGTGACGGGATCCTCGTCGGCGTTCAATCGGGCCACTTGATCTGCCTTTCGCGGATCGCCTGCTCGCTCTGCTCGTGGAGATGCCACGGCAGCTCTTCGAACACGTCCTCGAACATGGTGTGAAAGGGATGGTGCAGGCCGTGCCCGAGGATGCCGTTCTTCTCGGCTTCCTTCTGCGCGGCCTTGATGCTTTCATCGAGTTCGCGGAGCATCGCGGTGTCCTGCTCCTCCGACCACTCGCCCAGCGCAATCAGGTGCGCTTTCAGGCGTTCGATGGGATCGCCCAGTGGCCAGTCCTCGCCTTCCTGCGCGCTGCGATAGACGGTCGGGTCATCCGACGTGGAGTGCCCCTCTGCGCGGTAGGTGAAAAACTCGATCAGCGTCGGCCCATTGTTCGAACGCGCGCGGTCGGCGGCCCAGCGTTCTGCGGCATAGACGGCCAGCGCATCGTTACCGTCGACCCGCAGCCCGGCAATGCCATACCCTACGGCGCGCTGGGCAAACGTGGCCCGTTCGGCCCCGGCAATGCCGGAGAAGCTGGAGATCGCCCACTGGTTGTTGATCACGTTAAACACGGCCGGCGCATTATAGACTGCGGCGAAATTCAGCGCGGTGTGGAAATCGCCCTCGGCGGTGGAACCCTCGCCCACCCAACTGGCGGCCAGCTTGCTATCGCCCTTGATCGCGCTCGCCATGGCGAACCCGGTCGCCTGCGGCATCTGCGTGGCGAGGTTGCCCGAAATGGTGAAGAAATTGACCGACCGGGCGGAGTAGAGGATCGGCAACTGCCGCCCTTTCAGCCGGTCGGCGCGATTGGAATAGATCTGGTTGACCATCTCGAGGATCGGATAGTCGCGCGCGATCAAACAGCCCTGCTGACGATAGGACGGGAAGATCATGTCCTCGAAATCAAGCGCCATCGTGGCCGCGACCGAAGTCGCCTCCTCGCCCGAACACTTGAGGTAGAAGCTGGTTTTGCCCTGCCGCTGGGCGCGGTACATGCGCCCATCGAACGCCCGCACGAACGACATCTTGCGCAGTATCTCGCGCACGGTGTCGGGCGAGAGGCGCGGGTCCCACGGGCCGTGCGCCTGGTTGTCATCACCCAGCACGCGGATCATGTCGGTGCACAGCGGATAGGTTTCCGACGCCTCGCAGGCTTCGTCGGGCCGCGGTTGATCCCCGGGTTCGGGTATCACCAGCTTGCTGAAGTTTACCGTTTCGCCGGGCCGGAAGTCCGGCTCGGGCACATGCAGCGACAGGCGCGGGCGATTGGCGCCGTCCTTCGCGTCCTGTTTGGCCATCCTTCACGCTCCCGATAGGCGCTTTGCGCGCGTAACTATATATTACGTGACAGACATTTTATTATTCACGCGCCTTAGCGTCAACTGGAGTTTCAGACTGCCACCGGGGCGCGGATCGTGCCTTGTGGGGCGTAGTCTGGAATCGAGAAATCCTCGATCCGATAGCCAAAGATGGAATCGGGCGTCCTGAGCAATTCAAGCTTCGGCTCGCCTGCCGGTTCCCGCGATAGCTGCTCGCTCACCAGATCGCCGTGGTTCAGGTAAAGGTGCGTGTCCCCGCCGGTCCAGATCAACTCGCCCGGCGCATACCCCGCCTGCGCGGCGACCATGCGGGTCAGCAGCGCGGCACCGAACAGGTTGAACGGCAACCCCAGTGCGACGTCGCAGCTGCGCTGGTAAAGCTGGCAACTCAAGCGGTCGTCGGCGACGTGGAACTGGTAGGTCTTGTGGCACGGCGGCAGCGCCATCTCTGCCAGCTCGGCAACGTTCCAGCCCTCGATGATATGCCGCCGCCCACCCGGATTGGCCTGCAAACCGGCGACCAGCTGCGCGACCTGGTTGATACCAGCTCCCTGCCGGAACAGGCCCTCCCCCGCCGGCTCATACGTTGGCCAGTCGACCCACTGCTTGCCATAGACCGGGCCGAGGTTGCCCCACCGCGCGGCGAATGCGGCATCGTCGACAATCCGCGCTTCGAAAGCGGCCTGCGCAATGTCATCGCCGCTCTCCTTGCGGTAAGCAGCGAGCGGCCAGTCGCTCCAGATGGTGACCCCCTGCTGCAGCAATGGGCGAATGTTGGTCTCGCCGGTCAGGAACCACAGCATTTCGCGCGCGGCGGCCTTCCAGTACACGCGCTTGGTGGTCAGCAGCGGGACTTTGCCGTCCGACAGGTCGAACCGCACTTGCGGCCCGAACACCGAACGCGTGCCAATACCGGTGCGATCGACGCGCTCGTCCCCCTGCTCCCAGATGCGGCGCATCAGGTCGAGGTATTGCCATTCCCAATGCGGTTTGGGGTCGTTGGAGTGGGCGGTCATGTCTGCCTGCGCTACCACTCCAAAAGCCCGCTTGCCAGCCCACGACCTCACCCCTATAGCGCCGCCTCTGCCTCGCCCCGGCCCTGGTTCGTCCAAGGTCGGAAGCGCCGGTCGGGGAGTAGCTCAGCCTGGTAGAGCACTGTCTTCGGGAGGCAGGGGCCGGAGGTTCGAATCCTCTCTCCCCGACCAATTTACCTCACAGTCAAGCGGGCCATCGCCCTTGTAATCGAGGCATAACATCGCCATTGGGAGCCGCGGCTGGCCAACCCATAAATCGGATCGAAAACCCTGACCCACCCCTTACTCGACAAGGTTGGGCTCGACGCGGACAGCGACAAGCTGCGCGAAGAGTGCGGCGTGTTCGGTGTCATCGGCGCATCCGAAGCCGCCGCCGTCTGTGCGCTCGGGCTCCATGCCCTGCAGCATCGCGGGCAGGAAGCGGTCGGCATTACCAGCTTCGACGGGACCGAATTCTTCACGCGCCGGGGCCTTGGCCACGTGGCCGACAACTTCTCGTCCGGCGAATCGATTGCCGAACTGCCGGGCACGATGGCCGCCGGGCACGTGCGCTATTCCACCACCGGCGGCGCAGGCCTGCGCAATGTCCAGCCGCTCTATGCCGAACTGGCCAGCGGCGGCTTTGCCGTGGCGCACAACGGCAATATCTCCAACGCCCGCCACTTGCGTAACGAGCTGGTGCAGAAGGGCGCGATCTTCCAGTCGACCTCGGACACCGAAGTCATCATCCACCTCGTCGCCACTAGCCGTTACCCGACAATGCTCGACAAGCTGGTCGATGCGCTGCGGCTGGTCGAAGGCGCCTATGCGCTGGTGGTGATGACTCCGCGCGGCATGACCGCCTGCCGCGATCCGCTGGGCATCCGGCCGCTGGTCATGGGCCGACTGGGTGACGCAGTGGTTTTCGCCAGCGAAACCGTGGCTCTCGACGTGGTCGGTGCTGAGTTTGAGCGGCAGATCGACCCGGGCGAATTCGTCGAAGTCGATTTTGACGGCAATGTGCGCTCGAACCGCCCGTTCGGCGACATCGCCCCGCGGCCGTGCATTTTCGAACACGTCTATTTCAGCCGCCCGGATTCGATCTTCAACGATCGCTCGGTGTACGAATCGCGCAAGCACATCGGGGTCGAACTGGCCAAGGAATCGCCGGTCGTGGCTGACCTGGTGGTGCCGGTGCCCGATAGCGGCGTGCCAGCCGCGATCGGCTATTCGCAGCAATCGGGCATTCCGTTCGAACTCGGCATCATCCGTTCGCACTATGTCGGGCGCACGTTCATCCAGCCGTCCGACGGCGCGCGCCACGCCAGCGTGAAGCGCAAGCACAACGCCAACCGCAAGCTGGTGGAGGGCAAGCGGATCGTGCTGATCGACGATTCAATCGTGCGCGGCACGACCTCGATGAAGATCGTCCAGATGATGCGCGATGCCGGCGCGAGCGAAGTGCACTTTCGCGTCGCCAGCCCGCCCACCGGGCATGGCTGCTATTATGGCGTCGATACGCCCGAGCGGTCCAAGCTCCTCGCCGGCCGGATGGACGTGGACGCGATGCGCGATTTTATCCATGCCGACAGTCTGGCGTTCGTGTCGATCGACGGGCTCTATCGCGCCGTCGCCCTGGCCGACCGCAACAATGCCCGCCCGCAATACTGCGACGCCTGCTTCACCGGCGACTACCCGACCACGCTGACCGACCTCGCCGAACGCCGGCAAAGCGACGCGCAGCTTTCCTTTTCCGTCAACGAGGACGCCTGATGGCCGCTGAGAGGCCTCTGGAAGGGCGCGTAGCGCTCGTCACGGGTGCGAGCCGCGGAATCGGTGCCGCCACGGCCCAGGCGCTCGCTGAGGCCGGTGCGCACGTGGTGCTGACGGCGCGCAAGGCGAAGGACCTCGAAGTGGTCGAGGACGCGATCCACGCGGCCGGCGGTACCGCCACGATCGCACCAATGGACCTGACCGAAACCGACGCCATCGGCCGCCTCGCGGTGGCGGTGGCGCAGCGGTGGGACAAGCTCGACATCATGGTCATCAACGCGGCGCTGCTGCCGCCGCTGACACCGGTGACGCAGATCGAGCAGCACAGCCTCAACCAGGCGCTGACACTCAATGTGCTGGCTACCCAGGCGTTGATCGCGGCGTTCGACCCCCTCCTCAAGCGCAGCGAGGCCGGGCGGATCATCGGGATTACCAGCAGTGCCGGAAGCTCGCCCGCCGCCTACTGGGGCGCCTATGCTGCGAGCAAGGCCGCGTTCGATGCGCTGCTGTCGTGCCACGGGCAGGAAATCGAACGCATTTCGAATACCCGCGTGGCGATCCTCGATCCCGGCGCGACCCGCACCCAGATGCGCGCCCGCGCCTACCCGGGCGAAGACCCGATGACCCTCAAGACGCCCGAGACGGTCGCCAGGCGGATTGTCGCGCTGCTGGTCGAGGACTTCCCTAATCTCCACCGCGAGCGGGTCGAAAAGTAAGGCCAAAGCGCTAGGCTAGGCAGCCCTGATCAATCAGTCCAGTGACCGTCACGCCCGCGCCCAATTGGGTCCGCGTGTGCATCACGACCGGCGAGCGACCTCGCATGTCAAGACAACCTGATAGGTTGATATTTCGCCATACATCGAGAGACGAGGCCAACCTTAAGCGACCAGAGTAGGCTGAAAGTGCCAGGCGGGCGGCATTGTTGGGGTCTCGAATGGCCGGGTCGATGGCGAGGCGTAAGTCAATATCCTCGATATGTCCTGTCTGCCCGGCAGGGTGCTGCTGGACCAGATGTACCAGATTCGACCACGCCAACACTCCGGAAAAGCGCGCATCGACGCTGATTTGCCCCGTGTCACGTTCCTTCCGCGCGATGACTATGCAACCATCCGCACCCGGGCCGATACCGTCGTGGCTGATTTGCAGAGCGATCTGGTGCCGCCGGACGCCATAGGGAAAATACGTTCGGCGGCAATTGATGCTGGTCAGCTCCCCGAACACGTCGTCGCCGTTCTCCATGAAGTTTAGCCCGTAATAGCAACTTCGTGCGACGGCATTCTGAAGTGTAATGTCACGAGCACGCGGCGCATCGCCACTGCCCGAGCACGTCAAAAGCGAATTGGCACGGTCTACTTCGATATTGCTTAGATGGATGCCCGACAACAGCCCGGCGGTGGTTTCAAGATGGATGAAGTCCATGCCTTGCCAGTCGACCATTAAATTTGTGCCGGTGTCAGTCCCCCGGAAGTTGGTTACGTCGAGGCCGTTGCAGCGCTGGACCAGAAATATTTGCGGCTTTGCCTTTGCACTCGTATTGCAGCGTAGGAGAGCTCCACGCCCGTCAAGCTGCGCGTTGGTCAGATCCCGGACCCGCAAGATAGGTTCCGAGGTGTAAAAACTGCCTAGATCGTAAGTTCGCCCCGGCTCAAACAGCAATTTCCCGCCGCCAGCACGGGACAGGGCATCGAGCGCGTTTTGAATTGTTGACCTGTCCGAACGACGTGAAGCTCGATGAGCCTCGACAAACAAATCAGAGGTGGCAGCTCCAGCCAGAGATGTGATGGCGCCTACACCGGCAATGCCTAGGCCAGCCAGAAGCCTTCTGCGCGACAGGAGGGATTTGTCGAATCTCATATTCGTCCTCGTAAAATATTCCGTATTACGGAACGCTGACCAACGCGCTCGGCTTAGTTTGGCTCCCCTACAACTGGCTGTATTGATTGCATTGACCCAAGCGTGCGCTTAAGGCCCGCGGCTCCGAGGCGCGGTTCGCTAGGTGCGAAATCGCGGGTTCTTCCACTGCAAGACGAATCTCACATGGCTGCACTCAGATACAGACCGTACATAGACGGACTGCGAGCCTTGGCCGTGCTTGCGGTGGTTTTCTACCATTACGGCATCGGCCCGGTTTCCGGCGGGTTTGTCGGTGTTGATGTTTTTTTCGTCATTTCCGGATTTTTGATAACAACGATCATCCATCGCGATATTGAACGCGGCTCGTTCTCCTTCGGCGCTTTTTACGAGCGGCGAATCAGGCGCATCTTCCCAGCACTTTTCGCAGTGTTGGCGGCGACTATCGTGGTCGGCGCGACTCTGCTGTTGCCCAGCGATCTAAGGGATCTCTCGGACACAATTGTCGCAACTTTGCTCTTCGCCTCTAACATTCTGTTCTGGCGTCGGAGCGGCTATTTTGATCCGTCGTCGGACTACAACCCGCTCCTACATACCTGGTCACTCGCCGTCGAAGAACAGTTCTACATCTTCTTCCCGATCGCGCTGCTGGTTCTTGCGCGCCTCCCACGCCGATTCCTCATTCCTTTCGTTTGGTTTGTTGCCGTGACCTCGTTTTTGGCCTGTGTTGCCCTTCAGGCTTGGCAACCAAGCGGGACGTTCTACCTTGCCCCGTTCAGGGCTTGGGAACTCATGGTGGGCAGCCTTCTGGCGGTGGGAGCCATTCCGCCCATCCGTTCAGCGTCAGTACGTGGCTCAATTGCCCTGCTTGCGCTCGTCGTATTGGTAGGTTCATTTGCCATGACCCCCGACGGCGTTTCCTTTCCTGGCTGGCTCGCGGCCTTCCCTGTCTTGGCTACGGCAATGTTGCTTTGGAGCGGCGGCGACGAAGGCGATACCCTTGTTCATCGGCTGTTGTCGTCGCGGGCGTTGCAAATGATCGGCTTGATCTCCTATTCGCTTTATTTGTGGCACTGGCCCCTGCTCGTTTTTACCCTTTATGCCCGCGGAATGGAGCCGCTTGGAAATATCGATAAAGGCCTGCTGCTTGCCGCCAGCCTGATTCTCGCCTGGGCAAGCTATCTTTGGGTGGAAACGCCATTCCGCAAACGCCGCGATCTCTCCGGGTCGCGAAATCGCGTATTTTCGTATGCGATAACAATAGTCGCTATTATCGGGCTCGCGGGATGGGCCGTCCGTGGTGGCACACCTCTCCGACGGAACATTCCGCCCAACGTCTTAGCGCTCGATGATGCGCGACATCCTGTGATCCCTTTTCTTCAGTGTGATGGAACGCCGCCGTCGAGCGAGCGCATGGGTTGCACAATAGGCGGCAACGGCTCGGCTCCAACGGCGCTTTTGTGGGGTGACAGTCACGCCCTGGCATTGGCCGAAGGCTTTAACGCCTCGCCGGGCCAATTTGCCACGGACGGCCTGGAATTGTCGGTCAAGTCAGCCTGCCCGCCACTTCTCGGGGTAAGCATCAATTACGGAAGCGGCTGTGAGGAATTTAACGAAGCGACGATCGACTGGATAGTTCGTAATCGTCCCGCGACGGTCTTTCTGGTCGCGTCGTGGACTGAATACAGTCGGGCCAATGCCTTCTATGAATTGGCCGACGGAACCAATACCGGGAATATCGCAGTCTTTCCTGTCGCATTGCGCCGGACCATAGCCCGACTGCGGCCACTGATCGGGCGCATCGTAGTTGTCGGTCCAACCCCCGGAGCGCCACAGGATGCTCCGTTTCGCCTTGCTATGACCAAACTTCACGGCATCCAGTCTCCAGAACCCCAAAATCGAGCGAAATTTGCCGCAGATTCGGCAAGGTTCTGGGAAGGCCTAGCGCGGATTAATTCGCCAGGGCTGCTGATATTTGATCCCGCGCCGTTGTTCTGCAACGCCGAGTCATGCGCTTATGTCCGCGGCGACACACTGCTATATCGTGACGCGGGTCACTTGAATTCTGCTGGCGCAAGAATTGTCGTCGATCATCTTATCGACTGGCTCGGCAAGCAGCACGCCGGCAAAAGGCCGCAAAGCCCGCCGGGCAACTCGGAGCGCCCGTAAAGCGATGGGCGCACCAAATTCGCAAATTCGATAAGGGTTAACTCGCTCGGCGCGAGGCAGAAAACGTGTATTGGAGGTGTGTTGAAATTGCAGTGACGCGCCGCAAGGGGCACGGACGTTAGCCCGTGACATCGAGCGTCGACCAAGGACATTTATGGATCTGAATTATCTAAATGACCTGCGTTCGGCCGAGATTGACCAGGTCCTGACCTGGTTCCGTCCGGTGTTCGCGGGCAAACGCGTGCTCGAAATTGGTAGCGGCACAGGTATACAACTGGATCGGTTGAGTGACATTGCCGGCCAGCTCGTTGGTCTTGACCTAGCTGATGGCACTTATGCCGAAGCCGCCGATGATCGCGTTGTAACGTACGATGGCCACCACATCCCGTTTGCGGATGACAGCTTCGACGTCGTGTTCAGTTCAAATGTCCTAGAGCACATCGCTCATCGGCGCGAATTCCAGGCAGAAATTGCCCGTGTCTTGGCGCTGGATGGCCAGTGCGTCCACGTCTTACCCACACACACCTGGAAGTTTTGGACGACAGTCGCAAGCCTTGTCCTTTTTCCAAAATCTCTTGTGATCGGCGCAGCAGTCACACTACGCGATCGCAAATGGAAATTACCGAAGACCGGCGGTCAACTGATCGATTTGCTCATCGGACCCCGCCACGGCGAGTTCGGGACTCGCCTCACAGAATACAATCATTTCAAACCCAGCGAATGGGCAAAAGTGTTTCGCGAGACGGGTTGGAAAGTCGATGCGATGCGGCCGATGGAATTGTTTTACGAAGGTAATTCCGTGCTGGGATCGCGTCTTGGCATTGCGCAACGAGAACGGCTGGCAAAAGTGGTTGGGTCAGCTTGCTCGCTCTTCGTTCTCAGTCGACAACGGCAATCCACCGTCGATTCTTGACGCTTGTCTCAAAGATCTCTGCGGAAGACGTATTCCGCGCATCCCGTTCCAAAAATGCCAAGCCCCGGATGTACGTCTCGCTGGAAAGTCAACTTGAAGCCAAGTGACTCCACGAACTGGCGAGTCTCGTCCAGAGTTGAACTTTCGTACGGGTAGCCTCCCATCCAGTCGTGCACGTCATGGAAGAAATTCATACCCCGCGCACTCTTATAAGTGCGAACATAGTGTATTGGATTCTTTCGTCGTAGAACGTTGTTGAGCATAAACGCCATTACATATGCCCCGCGCGCGAGTTTGCGCAACATTTTAGGGGCAGCGGTGTAATACTGTTTCTCTTTGGCCCAGGCACCGCACAACGGCGTTTTTTGATAGAGCGCAATGGCTAGAATTCCACCAGGATTGACCTTCGCGGCGGCGCACTTCACTGCGTCCCATATTGCACCGGTGTGATGCAGCACCCCCCAGGAATACACCACGTCGAATTGGCCTAAGGCCTCCATGTCGAATACGCTAACCTGTTCGACCCGGGCCAGCACTCCATTGGCGGCGAGCACGCTGCGCGTTGTCGCAACAGAGTCCGCGTCGAGATCGATGGCCGTAATATGTTGCGCGCCCAATCGGTGAGCGGCCAGCGAATGAAGGCCTGAACCCGATCCGATGTCTAAAAAAGTTGCGCCGCGCAAAGCACTCTGCGGAATGAGCCGCAGAATGCCTTGTTCTGCCTCGCATATGGCCCCCTCGTCGATCAAACGGGAGAAATCATGCCAATTTTTGCCAAATTCAAAGTGGCTGTCCACTTCGATAAGGTTGACGTTGCCCATCACGGTTTCCATTCGAGCTAACACGATTCGTCGCCCGCACGGGTTCGTCTGTCGCACTTCCGGCAAGCCATGTCTAAATTTCATTCCGTAAAGTGGCATTTCAGGACACCAAATTTGCCACCGTTCGATGGCGGGCGGCGAGGTGCCCGGTTTTATTGACGAACATCACCCGCGCTCGTAACGGCCGGGGCATTGGCAATCCGTGAACAAGTGGGGCAAAGTGCAAGGGCTGAAGCAACGCCTGGGACCCTTGGTCCAACGTTCGAGGATGCTAACCAGCGCGTGGCTTCTGCTCGATAATTTTCTGGCTGAGCACGGTGTGCGCGAACTGATGGGGTCGCGTCAGGAACACTTGAGTGGCCAATCGATCGATGATGACATCGCCTATGCTGCTGGTGTTGTTCGCAATTATGCCAATCATGGAGTGACTACCGGCCGCGTGGCCGAAATTGGTCCAGGCGGAAGCGCGGCAACGGCCTTACTCATGATGGATCAAGGCGCAGAAAGCGTCGAGTTGCTTGATCGCTTCACTTACCCACACGAACAGGCCCTGCTCGATAGGACTTACGCGGCGGTTATATGCGGCTCGCCAAAGTTGCAGCAGCTATTCCCCGATCCGACTGATCTGAGTGACCACATTCGCTTTGAAACCGGCGAGGCAGCAGCAGCGGAGCGGTATTTTGAAGATCATACTGGTTTTGATGCGGTTTGCTCCTGCGCAGTGTTCGAACATCTTTCGGACCCTATCGCGGCGCTCAACGGAATTACCCGGGCCCTGAAGCCGGGAGGCAAGCAAGTTCACTACATCGATTTCCGTGATCATGGGACCTACACTGCTGGCGGATTTCACGAGCTGACCTTCCTGAAGATTCCCGGTTGGCTCTACCCCTATATGTCGCGGGCGAGAGGGCGGCCAAACCGCGTGCTAACAGGCCAGTATCGCGCCGCTTGCGACTCTCTCGGCGTCAATTACGAGATCCTTGTAACGACGCTCGTGGGAGTGGGGCCAGTTGGGGAATTGCCGTATGAAGCGATATCTCCGAAATTGCGTCAGACGGCCGAGAAGCGCGTCAGTGAAATACGCTCCCAATTGGCGGAGCCCTTTCGCAGCATGACGCTTGCAGACCTTGCAATTGATGGCATCGCCTTGATTGCCAAGAAACCAGGCTGATTTGATGACGGATCAACCAACCACCGTATTTGCTTGGCCAGATCGACTGGATCAGTCGGGCGTCCGCAAGGACTGAGTGATGAATTCGCGAATACAGAGCGCTCTGTCCCAAGGGCGCGAATTGTGGCGCAAGGATGGTGTTCGCAACATCACGCGCGGTGGATTGACAGGAATTATTGCGGCGGTGGGCAACCGGGCTCTAACCATTGCCAGCGCCATTGTGCTCGCGCGCCTTTTGGGTAGCGACGGCTACGGAATTTACGCCACCGCGATCGCGGCAATGATGATTCTTGCGGTGCTTGCGGAATTTGGCATGTACGTTCTGCTGGTCCGCGAAGTCTCAAGTGCGCATGCCCGCGCGGCCTGGGGCGAAATCCTGGGAATGTGCCTGAGCGCTGTACGATTCACCCTGAGCGTATCGGTGATTGTTGCGGCGCTAGGATGCGCGGTCATCTGGATGACCCCTCTGATCGCAAGTACACCCGAGAAGTGGGCGTTCACGTTGATGCTGGGCCTTTTGCCGATCAACACGTTATACCGTCTGGGCAGCGCCACACTTTATGGGCTTCGATACGTTGCCTTGGCACAAGTGACCGAGCAGTTCCTGTTGCCGGCTATTGCGTTTGCCAGTTTTGCAACGATTTACTTGGCAGTCGGACCAGGAATTCGTCCTGCCTATGCCTTGGGCGCCCAGATCGGATCGGGCGCTCTCGCACTGCTGATGATCGGGTTGATCGTCTATTCGGCTCTCGCACCTTCACGCGCAAACTTCGCGCAGCTCGTTCCCGCCAGTCGATTCCAGGTCCGCGCGCTGCCCTTCCTGATCATGGGAGCTGCAGGCACGATCACCCAGCAACTTGATACACTTATCGTGAGCTTGATGATGACCAACAGCGACACGGCACATTACCGCGTCGCATCTCAGGCCGCCACCCTGACCTGGTTTGGGGTGCAGATCCTGCAAAGCATCAGCTCGCCCTATTTCGCGCGCCTATTTCAGCAGGGCGATATGCATTCATTAAGACGGCTCTATCACTGGAACACGGTGCTCGCGGTAGCATCGGCAACGCCTGTTTTGCTACTTTTCATATTCGCCGGACGTTGGGTGATAGACATTACGTTCGGGAGCGAATTCGAAGGTGCTCAGCCACTTATGATAGTGCTTTCGGCGGGATACCTGATCAATGTTATGTGCGGCCCGGCGGGAAGCTTGTTGGCCATGACGGGGGAGGAACGCTGGGCATCGCGTGCGTTCGTCATCATGTCAGCACTGGCAATTCTGATTTCCCTGTCGCTCGTCAATCTCGTAGGGGCCATCGGCGTTGCTTTTGGTACGGCGTTCGGGTTTGCCGGGTATCACCTAGTTTTGCGCGTCCACATTCGCCGCCGAATGGGGTTCTGAATTCGGATGAAAATCCTTTTCGTCCTTCACACTTTGACTTCAGGCGGTGCGGAACGAGTCACGACGTCGCTCGCCAACCACTGGGCGTCTCACGGGCACGAAGTTGCCGTTGCGACGATGGGAAAGGGTGAAGATTTTTATACCCTCGACAATCGAGTGGTCCGGCATCGCTTCGATTTGTCGGGCTCGACCAAGTCTGCGGTCGGTGCGGTTGCCGGGATAGCCCGCCGAGTGACCGCGTTACGCCGGCTGTTGCGCGCCGAAAAGCCCGACGTCGCGATCGCGATGATGGCATTTTGGAGCATAGAACTTGCCTTGGCCGCCAGGGGCCTGCCCGTGCGCACAATCGGTTCGGAACGCATCCACCCGCCTCGCTTGCCACTCGGCAAGGCTTGGGAGTTCATGCGACGTCATCTCTATCGTCTGCTCGATGGCGTTGTGGCCCAGACCGACACCAGCCGCATTTGGATTGAAACCAATACCAGCGCCAGCAACGTTTGGGTGATCGCCAATCCCGTCGCATCGCTTCCACCTGGACAACCGGCCGAGGTGCTTGGACTTCCGTCTAACGCGCCGTTGATATTAGCAGTTGGCCGGTTGGTGAGGCAAAAGCGCTTCGATCGGGTGATCGATGCGCTGGCCGCGGAGCCCGCGGCGTTGTCAGAATGGCATCTGGCTGTTGTCGGCGAAGGCCCATTGCTCCGCGACCTTTCCGAACGTGCGCAATTGGCTGGCATCGCAAATCGCGTGCATTTTCCCGGCCGCACGACGCAGATCCAGGACTGGTACCGGCGCGCTGATATTTTCACCCTGACGTCTGACTTCGAAGGCTTCCCCAACGTTTTGCTTGAGGCCATGGCGAGCGGCTTGGCAGTCATCTCGACCGATTGCGAAACGGGGCCAGCGGACTTGATCCGCAGTGGCGAAAATGGCTTCCTTGTGCGACCGGGAGACGCCGGTGGATTTCGCGCCGCACTGACAAGCCTTGCCAGAAGCCCGACCCTTCGTGGGGTGTTTGGCGAAGCGGCCCGCGTAACCGCGTCAGGCTACTCGGAAAATGCCATAGCGCGCCGTTGGGAAGAGCTTTTTGAAGCGCGAGAGAACGCGAGTTGATGCGTATCTTGTTCCTCGTAAGTTCAATGGAAGGTGGCGGTGCCGAGCGCGTTGCCGCGCTCCTGTGCAACCGGTGGGTGGAAATCGGCCACGAGGTTATTCTCATGCCAACTTTTTCCGGCAGGAACGGCAATGCCTACCCGCTCGCGCCTCAGGTTAATTTGCGTTACCTGACCGACCTTACGACCACACCGATTATGCAAACATCCTTCGGAAGGCTGTTCGCCCTACGTCGAGCGATCGCAACCATCGCACCTGACATCGTGTTGTCGTTCCTGACCAACGTCAACGTCGCGGCGATCCTCGCGGCCGACAAGACGCCGGTCGTTGTGTCTGAGCGCGTTTACCCTCCACTCATGAAACTTTCTCGGTTCTGGGAATGGATGCGGCTGGCAACATATCGCAATGCTGACCGGGTCGTTATGCAGACACAGGAAGGTATCCAATGGCTTGAACGGGCGATACCGGGAGCTCACGGCGCGATAATTGGCAATCCCCTGGTAATGCCCCTCCCGGAGGGCGAGCCGATCGTCGAACCTGCACTCTATGCCGACGGGTCAAGGAAAATTCTGCTCGGTGTGGGCCGCCTCAGCCAGCAAAAGAACTTTGCCCTGTTGATCTCGGCATTTGCGCGCATCGCCCCGAAATTTCCCAGCTGGCAATTGGTGCTGGTCGGTGAAGGGGAAGACCGCGGTGAATTAGAGGCGCTCGTCGAGCAACTTGGCCTTGTCAATTCAGTCAAACTTGTCGGCAGGGTCGGCAATATGTCGGATTGGTATCGCAGCGCCGAGGCCTTCGCCCTGACGTCGCGGGTCGAAGGTCTTCCCAATGCCTTGTTGGAAGCGCTGGCTTTTGCCGTGCCTTCGCTTTCGCTGGATTGTTCGAGCGGACCTGCCGA
The DNA here is from genome assembly GCA_039920345.1 of Croceibacterium sp. GTDB lineage: Bacteria > Pseudomonadota > Alphaproteobacteria > Sphingomonadales > Sphingomonadaceae > Croceibacterium_A. The sequence goes on along the minus strand of JBDSDZ010000107.1, from coordinate 17,721 downwards.
CCTTATGGCAGGTGCCGACAACTGCATCCTCCTGCCGGCCGATGCCAACGTTGACCAGCTTGCCGAAGGTCTGCGCGATTTGCTGAGCCGCGACTGGAAACGGACGGCCGAAACAGGGGCTGGTACGCGAGCGAAGTACGATATTTCGAAAATTGCCGCAGACTGGCTTAACTTATTTGAGCAGGTACTAGCGGCGACACCCAGAAAGTTGCCTAGCTGAGGACGATCTGGCAGCAATTGCGGCGCGGCGTTCGCATCGAAGAGGCTTCGGTTCAGGAAAAGGCCGTTGCGACCATGATATCATTCACTTATGGGCTGCGGTGCGCACCGGGCACGAATGAATCGTCTGGGTGGTCACTCAAAACCGGCTTTGAGGAAATCAATTGAACAAGCCCGTGGTGCTCGTGACCGGTACTGCCGGATTTATCGGCTTTCACCTTTCGCGCCTCCTGCTGTCCGAAGGCTTCCCGGTCGTGGGCGTCGATGCCATGACCGACTATTATGACGTGTCATTGAAGCGGGCCCGACATGATATCCTGTCCGAAAACAAGGCGTTTTCGCGCAACGAATTCGACATTCTCGACTTTGACAGGCTGAGCGCCCTTGCTCGGGACACGAGTTCGCAAATTATCGTACACCTCGCTGCGCAAGCCGGCGTGCGTTACAGTCTTGAACATCCCAGAACCTACATCGACACGAACATCGTTGGCACGTTCAACGTGATGGAAGTCGCTCGGGAGTTGGGCATCCGACACCTTCTGATGGCGTCCACATCGTCAGTTTATGGTGCCAACGAAGACATGCCTTTTCGCGAAACCGAACAAGCTGATGCACCACTGACGATTTACGCGGCTACCAAGAAGGCTACCGAAATGATGGGCCACAGCTACGCCCATCTATGGAATCTACCGGTCACAATGTTTCGCTTTTTCACGGTGTACGGACCTTGGGGCCGGCCGGACATGGCACTTTTCAAATTCACCAAGGCGATCCTCGAGAATAGCCCGATTGACGTTTACAACAACGGCGAAATGTGGCGCGATTTTACTTATGTCGAAGACTTGGCGATCAGCATCCGCCTTCTCATCGATGTGCCGCCGCACCGACCCAATTCACGCGATGAAATTGCCCCGGGGGATAGCTTGTCACCGGTCGCGCCATTTCGCATCGTCAACATCGGAAACTCCGACAAAGTCCGGTTGCTCGATTTCGTGGAAGCGATTGAAACCGAGCTCGGTTTGCCGAGCAAGCGAAATTATATGGGAATGCAGACGGGCGACGTGCCTGCAACATGGGCCGATGCATCCCTTCTAACCGCCTTGACTGGCTATCGGCCAAACACGGATGTCGCCATCGGCGTGCGCAAATTCGTAGAATGGTATCGTTCGTACTACGGAACAAAAGCGGGCCCGACTAATCGTGACTGAATTTGATAATGCACCCATTGCCGTCATTGGGCTAGGCTACGTTGGGCTGCCGTTAGCTGTCGAATTTGGCAAACTTCGCCCCGTTATCGGATTCGACATCGATCCACTACGGATCGATCAATTGCGCAAGTCGCACGATCGAACACGCGAGATTGGCCCTGACGAACTAGCAGAAGCGATCAACCTTTCCTTCACCGGTGACCCCACGGATCTTACACGGTGCAGCATTTTCATTGTCACCGTGCCAACCCCCATCGACGCGTCCAAGCGGCCTGACCTGTCTATTCTTCTCGCCGCATCTAAAACCGTTGGTAGCGCACTCTCGCCCGGCGACATCGTAATTTACGAAAGCACCGTATATCCAGGTGCAACCGAAGAAAATTGCATTCCGGTACTGGAGTGCCAGTCCGGTCTTAAATATAATATTGACTTTTTCGTTGGTTACAGTCCAGAACGTATAAATCCTGGCGACAAGCTCCATCGACTTTCTTCGATAGTAAAGGTGACTTCAGGCTCGACACCCGAAACGGCTGAAACAGTGGACCGTCTTTACGCGTCTATAATTACGGCCGGAACGCATCGCGCAAGTTCGATCAAGGTCGCAGAAGCCGCAAAAGTCATCGAAAACACCCAGCGGGATTTGAACATCGCACTGGTAAACGAACTGGCGATGATTTTTGATCGAATGGGAATAGATACTCTTGAAGTACTGGAAGCAGCAGGGACGAAATGGAACTTTCTGCCTTTCCGACCAGGGCTGGTCGGAGGTCACTGCATCAGTGTTGATCCGTATTATTTAACTCACAAGGCGCAGATGCTCGGCTACCAACCGGAAGTGGTCCTCGCAGGCCGGCGGATCAATGACAGCATGGGGCAACAAGTGGCTATGCGGCTCGTAAGGGCAATGATCCGCAAGGGCTTGACCATCAAAGGCTGCCGCGTTCTGGTCCTTGGTCTGACTTTCAAAGAAAATTGTCCTGATCTGCGCAATACGCGTGTTGTCGATATCATTGGCGAATTGGAAGACCTTGGCATCAGAGTCGATGTTTACGACCCCCTTGCCGATGCAGCGGAGGCAAGGCACGAGTATGGCCTGACGCTGACTGAGCCCGAGGCAGGTGCGTATGACGGAATCATGCTTTCTGTCGCCCACGACCTATTTAGGGATTGGGGGATCTCGACGATGCTGAGCTTTGGGACGGACGAAGTTGTCCTTTTCGATCTTAAAGGTCTGTTTCCGAGCAACGCTGGTTTTCTCAGACTTTGATCGCCAGTTTGCCATTCATGCGGACCGATATCTGGTGTCATCGCTTCCTCGGCAGGACTAAATATCGTGCCCGCTAACTTGCGCGTCTTAAGTCATCTTCCGGTTCTTTTCATCCTCGCTTATCTCGCAAGCGGCGCAGAACTGTATATCAACTTCGTTACCGGAATTCCGCCTTTTTACGGCGAGCTTATTTGTCTAGGTGGATTGCTCGCCGCGCTTGGCGTTGAGACCGTTACCGTGAATGGTCGCAACCTCTTGCTCCCTTCGGCGGTGCGAGCAATTTACGCGATTTTGCTAGTTTACGGTTTTGTGACCGTTGTATCGTTCACATACTCAGTTCAAAATGACGTGGTTGTCGATACCCTATTCGGCAGAATCAAAACGATCATTTTTCTCGTCGTCGTCTCGCTACTTTTGATCGAGCCAACTTTACGCAGCCGGTTCACTTACGTCGCAGCGCTTGTGGCGATTGTCGGATCGCTGTTGTCGATATTTGATTTCATTGTTCCAACTTTTTCATCTGTTCCAGGGCGAGGCGCGGGGTTCTACCTCAACTCCAACGAAACTGGAGCCATGCTGCTTGTCATGGCGCTGATTGGCAGTACGCGTCTGCGGGTCCTACCGACATACGTTTTGTGGAGCATCACCACGATCGGTATATTGGTGACCTTCTCCCGCTCTGCATGGATCATGCTCTTCCTGTCGCTTATTGGGATCACCTTTTTAGGCAAGTTAGGCGGTGGCCGCGCCCGGTACGTGTTTCTCATCGGAGTGGGGGCGATGCTGGCCTTGGTATTGGCTACTTACCTATCCGGCGATCTTTATGCTTGGGTCAGCAAATCCAGTTTGGCTGAATATTTAGATCCGAACACGCTCGCGCGCCTCGGATCGCGCGGTGTCGCGATCGATGATTATTCCTCGCTTGAGCGCGAGGATGTTTTCAGATTCGGGATGGAGAAATTCCTCGATTCGCCGTTTATCGGATGGGGGGTCGGATATGGCTACGTGTGGGCGGAATCCGTCGGGACGCACAATATGCCTCTCGCGCTTGCGGTTGATTTTGGCATTATTGGGCCGATTCTCTATTTCGCTCTCTTCGCAGTGCTTATCGCCCGGACGCGAGGCTTGGCGTGGATCAGTGCCGCAGTCCTTTTTATGACTGGCCAGTCCACACATAACCAGCTGGAATTCCTGGCCGATGCCATGGCTATCGCATACGTCATTGCCACAACCAGCGAATATAAACGCCGACCGGCGGCGCCGCGGGCACCTAGGCGACGTCCTGCCGCTACTCAAATACCGAGACAGCAGATCCAACGCTGACATGTCTAAGGTTTGCCACATCATTAGCGGCCTTTCGACAGGAGGCGCGGAACGCGCGCTATGGCGCCTGCTAACAAACGGGCTTCAGGACGACTTTGATAACTCAGTTATCTGTCTGGCTGGCGCAGGGACTATCGGCAAGGCCATCGCCGACGCCGGCGTTCCGGTTCACGTACTCGATCTCAAGCGGCCCGCCGACGGCATCCAAGGCATAATCAAACTACGCCGGCTGTTGAAAATGATAAGGCCCGATCTTCTGCAGGGCTGGATGTACCACGGTAACCTCGCCGCCCTTGCGGGACGCTTTGCTGCGGGGTTAAATGTCCCGGTCAGCTGGAATATTCGCCAGGGCCTCGATGACCTTAATGGCGATAAGTTTTCAACGCGGCAAGCAATCCGCGTCGGTGCATATCTGTCGACTCGTCCGGCCGCGATTATCTACAATTCCTCCGCATCTGCACGCGAACACGAAGCTTTTGGTTATGCGGCCAAAGCAGGCTTGCTTATCCCGAACGGGTTCGAAACCGAGATTGTGCATCCAGATGAACAGCGGGGCATCGCTACTCGCGCCAAATATGCTCTGCCACGGGACGGCTTCGTGTTCGTCCACCTTGCCCGCTGGCACGCGATGAAGGATCAGGCCAGTTTCATCGAGGCAGCCGCGATGTGCGCGCGGGAAAATGGCTCGTGCCACTTCTTTCTTGCCGGGCGCGGTGTCGCCGCAAACGCCACGCAAATTATCGCTGGCCTTGAACCCGACATACGCAGCCGGTTCTATTTGCACGACGAAATCGACGACCCTGTCGATGTCTTGCAGGCCGCTAACTCACTGGTCGTTAGTTCCAATCGTGCGGAAGGTTTTCCGAACGTGCTCGGTGAGGCAATGCTGACTGCAACGGCCTGTATCACCACTGATGTGGGTGACAGCCCAAGTGTAACTGGGGAAACCGGTTTGATCGTGCCACATTCCAATCCACGCGCTCTCCACGACGCAATGATGACCCTGATTAACAATCAGGCGCTTGCCCAAACACTTGGCCGAGCTGGTCGCGAACGCGTTGTCCAGAAATATGACATCAAGGCTGTGGTTGCCCTTTACCGAGCCTTGTACACAGCAATCACCCACTAAGAGCGGACCTGCTAGGCAATGTGCGGAATTACAGGATACTGGTCAGCAGGCGGGAAACCAGATGAAAATTTGGTGCGGCGAATGGGCGAGGCCATCGCCTCTCGCGGACCCGATGGCAGCGGCGCTTGGGTCGACGAACAAACCGGAATTGCCCTGTCGCACCGCCGCCTGGCTATCATTGATCTATCGGCTGCCGGGCATCAGCCGATGGTCTCCGAATGCGGCCGTTTCGTGCTTATTTTCAACGGCGAGATATACAACCACCTTCAGCTCCGCAGGGAACTTGAGACCATCGGTGCGGCACCTGAATGGCGTGGCCATTCTGACACTGAGACCATGCTGGCCGCTTTCGCGAAGTGGGGCATTGAAGGTGCATTGCACCGCTTCAATGGCATGTTCGCATTCGCATTGTGGGATCGCCGAGAGCGCGCACTCACTTTGGCACGCGACCGGATGGGCGAAAAACCGCTCTATTATGGGCACGGCGGCAAAACATTCTTCTTCGGTTCGGAATTGAAGTCTTTCCGACCACACCCCGACTGGTCGCCAGAAATTGACCGCAATGCACTCGCCGACTTTCTGCAATACAATTATGTGCCAGGGCCCAAGAGCATTTATCGCGGCATCCGCAAGCTTCCAGCGGCGCACTTCGTCACCATTCGCAACCAAGGGCAGGATGTCGGCGAGCCGGTTGCCTACTGGGATATCGACGACAAGGCGCGTCAGCCGAAAATGTCTGGATCGGCCAAGGAACTGACCGACGAGTTGGAAAAGCTTCTCCTTGATTCCGTAAAAATGCGCATGGCATCGGACGTCCCGTTGGGTGCCTTCCTTTCTGGCGGGATCGACTCGACGATCATTGCGGCGATGATGCAAGCACAGAGCGATGTGCCCGTCCGCACGTTCACGATCGGCTTCGGAGAAAAGGCTTACAACGAGGCAGAACACGCCAAGGCGATTGCGCAACACCTCGGGACTGATCACACCGAATTATACGTTTCCGCCCAGGACGCATTGGATGTAATCCCGAAGTTGCCCGAGATTTGGGACGAACCGTTTGCGGACTCATCACAGATCCCGACTTTGCTGCTTAGCAAGCTGACCCGTCAACACGTAACGGTCAGTTTGTCAGGTGACGGTGGCGACGAATTGTTCTGTGGCTACAATCGCTACGTCACAGGTCATGCAATCTGGAGTAAATTGGCCCGCCTGCCAAAGCCGGTGCGCCGTTCTCTGGCGTGGGGCATGCTGCGCACGCCCAAGTCCGTTTCGAAAGCCGTAGAGGTCCTGCTGCCGAAGCGATTCGGCGTCAGCAATCTTCCCGACCGCCTCCCGAAACTGGCTGAAGTTCTCAATGTCAGCGATGATCGCGCCTATTATCGCAAGCTCGTCTCTCATTGGGAAACACCTTACGCCACGGTCATCGGAGCGGATTCAGAGAACGATTGGCAATCCGACTGGTCAGGTCCGACGTCCATCCTCGAGCGCATGATGTTGGCCGACATGAAGACGTATCTGCCAGACGATATTCTGGTCAAAGTCGATCGAGCCAGCATGGCAGTGAGCCTGGAGGGCCGCGTACCCTTGCTAGATCACCGGGTAGTGGAATTTGCCCTGCGCACGCCGCTGGCGATGAAATATCGCGACGGTCAGGGCAAGTGGTTGCTGCGTGAAGTACTGTATCGTCATGTGCCAAGGGAAATGATGGAGCGCCCTAAGATGGGTTTTGGTGTTCCGATCGAAGAGTGGCTAACCGGCCCTTTGCGCCCCTGGGCCGAGTCCTTGCTGGACGAGCGGCGGCTGCGCCATGAAGGGTTTTTGGACCCTGCCCCGATCCGCAAGAAATGGCGAGAACACCTGTCAGGCGAACGTCGTTGGCATTATCATTTGTGGGACATTCTCATGTTTCAGGCCTGGTTGGAACAGCAGCACCAAGCCACTGAGATGGGCGGTTAGGCAACGGCATGACTCGGCCTAAATTGTTGATGGTCGCTCCGACCACCAGTTTTTTTCTGTCCCATCGGTTGCCAATTGCGCTTGCCGCAATTGAAACTGGCTATCGTGTTGCACTTGCGTCGCCCGACGGCCCCGACACACCTCGGCTCGTTGCCAGTGGCGTGTCCCACTTCCCTATTCCTCTCGAACGTGCGGTGGCAACGCCCGCAGTCGAGATTGCGACGCTGGCTGCCTTGAGTACGATCATGCGCCGCGAGCGACCACATATCGCCCATCTGATCACCGCCAAGCCTGCGCTTTATGGTGGCTTGGCGGCGAGGTTCCACGGTGTTCCGGCAATTGCTGCCATCACTGGACTTGGATACTTATTCATTCGCAGTGACGCCAAGGCTAGTCTTGCCCGCAAAATACTATTGTCCGGGTATAAGATTGGTCTCGATCATCGCGCAAATCACTTCATCTTCCAGAATGGCGATGACTTAGAGCTATTTCGATCTCATGGATTAATGCGCAAGGCAGGATGCACGCTTATCCCGGGCTCGGGGGCGGATCTCAACGTCTTAACGCCCCGCCCTCTTCCCGATGGGCCAGTGACAGTAGTACTTCCGGCCAGGATGCTGCGTGATAAGGGTATCGGCGAATTTGTCGAAGCCGCCGGCATGCTGCATGCGAAGGGTTTAGAGGCTCGCTTCCGATTGGTTGGCGATCCGGACCCGAGCAACCCGGCAAGCTTGAGCCTTGAAGAGTTGCATCAAATTCACGCGCAAGGGATTGTCGAATGGCAACCCTTCGAACGCGATATTGCCACCGTGCTGGCTGCATCTCACGTTGTTGTCCTGCCGTCTTATCGCGAAGGCTTGCCGAAGACTTTGATCGACGCCGCTGCTGCAGGACGGGCTACCGTCACAAACGACCTTACCGGTTGTCGTGATGCGATTCTGCCAAATGTCACAGGCCTGCTGTGTAAGCCGCGCGATGCTGCCTCACTGGCCAACGCGATTGAGACATTGATCAAGAATCGCGCGATGATCGAGGAATTCGGCAAGGCGGGTCGAAAACTGGCGGAGCGGCGCTTCGATATCCGGCAAGTGGTGACCACTCACCTCGCGCTCTACGAACAGCTGCGGCGTCAAGATTAGGTGTTCGTAGTAGGCGTCGTCCGATCGGATAGGCCGCTCCCCCGAAGCGTCGCCAACAAAATTGCCAAATCAGTCAAGATTGAACGCCGGTAGAGGTATTCCTCGTCGGACAACGCAAGTGCTTCGGGCCTGCTCATGTCGATGTCACGGATTTGGGAAAGGCCGGTCACACCGGGCAGAACACCGAACACATCGCGCGCGCGCCGTGTTTCGATCAAATCGTGTTGCATTGGCAAGCACGGGCGCGGACCAACCAGACTCATTTCTCCCTTCAAGAGATTTATAACCTGCGGCAGTTCGTCCAGCTTAAGGCGTCGTAGTGTTCGGCCGAGCGATGTGACCTCCGACGCGGCCAGTTCGTGCGTTCCGGCCTGACGCGCGCCCACCCGCATAGTTCTGAACTTGTAGCACCTGAACAATCGGCGCTGCCGACCCACGCGCTCCTGCACAAAAATCCCGGGGCCAGGCGAATCCAGCTTTACCGCTAACCAAAGGCCCGCCAGCAACCACCAAAAGGCTGTCAGCACCACTACAGCAAAGCCAACATCCATGACACGCTTCGAGAAGGAGTAAATTCTATCATCGGTTTTTGGGTCTGCTACGAATAGCAAGCGAGGTCGGCAGAGTGGCGGGCAATTGGCGATGACCGTGGAAATGTTATCGACCGCCGTTTGCAAGCTCACTTCCGGACGCAACGCCCCTATTATTTTCGCAATCCCGAACCAAGATGGAACGGCATTGAATACTGCCAAGCGACCGCCAAAATCTGCTTGCTGCACTACAGGAAAGCGCAAAATAGTTAGCGGTGGCCCATCTTGATTCAATAGCCAATCATCGGCCTCGCGTTTCGATAGACCATACGGATCTTGTCCTGGTGAGCCGGCACGAAACGACGAAATTTGAATAAAATGGCGCACGCCGGTTCGGACGGCAAGATCATGCAACATTTTGACCAGCTCTACATTTGCCATCCGGAATTGTTCTGGAGTGCCAGGCAGGTGGTTGTTCCGAACAGCCAGATTGACGAGCGCATCGCATTCGAACAGCGCCGTCTCGGCATCGGAGTAAGTGGCCGCTTGCGCATCGTCAAATTGCCGATTCAGCGCTTCGCGATCGCGGCCCAGCACCACCACTTGATGTCCGGCCGCGGCAAGCGACCGAACCAGCGGGGCGCCGATGAAGCCGGTGGCACCAGCGACCGCGATGCGCAATTTGGGTGACTTTTCGCTGGCCTTTAACGGCCTCTGATACTCATCCACCAGCGCCACGGACCGATATATAGTCGAGCGCACCGTCAACACCCTGACTTTGCTCGCCGGGTACAGCAACGATGTCTAGCCACATATTGCGGCAAGTCTCGCCTCCTATGGCGAAGGTTTCGATCGTCGTTCCGTTCTTGAGTACGATATCCCGTACCCTTTGTCCGTCGATGCAAGTTAATCGCGCTATCGTCTGCGCGTCTTGACCTCCACTGACTTGTTCGTCCAATTTCGCGCGTAATGTGTAACGACCGGGAGGCAGGCTAATCCACTCTCGCGCTACGGCCCCGCCTGCGCTGGTTATTGCAGAAAATACCAGTGCGCCCTCGCTTGTGCGAATTTCCGACCCGAAGTCCCCTATTGAATACGTGTCCCAGTCAATGGGTGGGATAATCGACGATCGACCAAATTGGGCATTCCGAACCATTTCTCCGGCAGCGTCTGACGTACTGGCCGAAAGCGATCGATACAGCTTCGACGCGAGGTCAAACTCCCTGGCATCGACAAGTTTCAGCGCCAGTTCGCGGTCATTGGCGAGCTCGAATTTCAGGTTTGTCCCGGCCAGTCGCAAGCGCAGCTCGCCAATGGCTCGCGCGGTTCCGGGGACTTGCGGCGCGACGCGCCAGAAATCACTCGCCCAAGGCGGATTTCTGCGCAGCAGGTCTGTCATTGCCGACCGGAAAGAGGGATTGACCGTTGCGGCAGCAAATTGCTGAAGGATAGTTTCCCGAGCTGTCTGTGAAGTGCGTAGCATCGCATCGAAGTATCTCAGGGTTGCTTCGACATCACCCCGTTGCAGCGCATGCTGTGCCAACCATAGGTTCGCAATTGAGACCCGACGGCTTAGCTGGTTCATACCGTTAAATAAGGCCAGCGTAGTTGCCTGGTGCTTTTGGGCGTTTGCGTTCATGGCAAGGACGCCAAGCGCGTCAGTCGACATCGGTTCGTGAGCGAAGGCGCTGCGTGCAAGGGCTACTGCAGATGGCGGGATTTTCTCAGGCAGCGCCGCACCAACTAGGCGAGCCTGGTTTGGGTCCATGGCCATTGCGACTTGCGTCCGCGCGACCATCGCCATGGCATGGCCTTGGCCGACTGGACTGCGCATCGCGAGAAGCGGGCTCTGCCGCCCATAACTAAGTGCAAATGCGGCAGCGGCCGCGACGTAAGCCAAGGCGATTGCGAGCAGGACGATCACGATCGATCGCACGGAAAAGTGGGAAACAGTCTTATTCATCGCCGTCGCACGCTCAATTCGACTCTTCGAGTTCGCCGACCTGAATTTCCTTCTCGCGGCCATAGCCGTACCCATACCCATACCCATACCCGTACCCGTAAACTTGGTTACGGCGATCGAGCATCGTCACAATCCCGCCAAAGACGTTAACGCCGGTCGCCTTGAGCCGCTCTAACGAGGCGCCAATTCGGCGAAGTTTGGCCCCGTTTGCGCGAATGATGACGACAGCGCCCTCGACTGCCGAGCCGAGCAACGGCACATCGGCAAGGCCCAGGATAGGCGGGCCATCGAGAATAACGTGATCATAACGCGTCTCCAGCTCGCGGATCAACTTGCTAAGTCGCGCACTGGAAAGGAGTTCGGTCGGATTGGGAGGAATCTTGCCGGCCGTCATGTAATCGAATGGCGTCTGCGAGTTGGACGCGATCATCGCCTCGATATTGTCGTCACCGGCGAGATAATGCGTCAGGCCAACCGCCGGGACGATCGGTACGAATGCGCCCAACGACGGATTGCGAAGGTCACCATCCACAAGCAAAACCTTTCGGCCTTGGCGAGCCAACGTGGTCGCAATTGCCAGCGAACTGGTCGACTTGCCTTCATTTGGCTGCGCGCTCGTAATCAGGAATGATCGTGGCACGCCATGTTCGGTGAGGAACGCAAGATTGGTGCATGCAGCGGCATATGCTTCGGCAATCTCGGACTTCGGATCCAGCGCATCGGCCAGAACGTCCTCTCCGGAAGAAGGTATCGCTCCCAAGTTGGAAAGACCCAAAACAGACGTAACCTGCCGCGGATCTTTCACCGTCTGGTCGATCTGTTCGCGGATCAGCACATAGACGCCGGCTCCGAACATACCCATGACAAATGCCAGGGCCAAGTTAAGTGCCATGCGCGGGCTCGACTGCGTTCGTGGCACGTCGGCGGCATCAACAATGCTTATATTGCTTGTGCCAACGCCCGCAACGCCGATTTCCTTATACCGCTGGAGAAGGGCATCATAGAGTTGACGGTTGGTATCCACTTCACGCTGAAGAATCTGGTATTGGATGCTGTCCCGGCGCTGTGACTGAAAACCGGCGCTCGCCCGACTTACTTGCTGCGCCAATTGGTTCTCACGGGAAAGGGCCTCGCGATAGGACTCGCGAGCATCGGAAGTCCCGAGCGCCAGTTCGCTTGCAATACTCCGGTCGATTTGCGCCAATTGCGATGTAAGCGCCCGAACTGCCGGATAGCCTTCTTCGAACTGTGATAGCAATTGCGCTCGCTGGGCAGCAATTCTCGCTCGTTCCTCGCGCATATTGGCCAACGCACCATTGATGGCTTGGTTTGCACTGCTCACACCGTCAAGTCTGCTTTGGGCATCGATCCGCGCGGCTCGCGCTTCGACAAGATTCTGGTTCAATTGTTCAAGTTCTGCCGCAACGAGCGTTCGCTGCGTGACCGTCCGCCCCTCGGGATCACGAGTTGATTCGAGCGTCACGATCTCGCGATCAGCAGCGTACCCGATTAACTGACGCTCGGTCTGCTCCAGCTTGTCACGCAATTGCGACAGACGGCCCTCAAGAAAACGGCGCGCGTCCGACGTCGATTCAAATCGCCTGTCCAGCGTTTGCTGCGCGAACTGTGCAACCCATGCGTTTGCCACAGCGGCCGACTGGACAGCATCTGGGCTTGTATACTGAATGTCGACCAGACTTGAGCGCCGGATCGGGTTGATCGAGACGTGATCAAGCAGGATTTGTGTTGCCATGGCTAGACGGCGGTTGCGATCCTGGGCTCGAAGGACACCAGTCGCACTTCCTTGTTCGCTCTCCGATGCGTCAGGATCAGCTCCGTACATTGCGAAGAATTTGTCATCGCTTGCCAAGCGCATTTCGCGCGCCACCCGCTCAGCCAGTGAACGTGCCTCGAGCAATGAATACTGCGTCTGATAGTATTCCAGCGAGTCACCTGGCATGTCTGCGTTGAGAGTCTCGACGTTGGTGACCTTGTCCTTCTCAGGATTTATCTGGATACGTGATGTCGCCGTGTATTGCGGTTGCTGCAGGATCGTAACAAGCAAACCAAGAAGGCTAAATGACGCTATAATAAGGACAATCGCATAGCGATAATTGAAGATGGCGAACCACGCCCTTTCAAGGACATTGATCGCATCGATGCCGCTTTGCGCAGCAGGCTGCTCTTCCGTGAATTCAGAAGGATTCATCATGGGTTCGATGCGCGACATCAATCGGTTCTACTTTTCGACACGACAGGTTTAATTTTGGCGTTAGATATTATTGAGAAGGGCTACTACGTTGGGTAGTATTGAGAAGGGCGACTAGAGGTGTTGCCAAGAGCGAGGCAAGGCTGACTAGATCCTTAAACCGGCGCCTCGCCGGCGAGTCCCCTACGACAATGACGTCATCGGCATAGATTTCTGGATCGCGATAGGCCCCGCGGCGGATCGCCTCCAGGTTATATAATCCGACATAGCGCTGCTCACCCACGGATCGGAAGACGACGACATCGTCCAGCTGAGAGAACTCCGTAGTGCCTCCCGCGCGGGCGATTGCACCGATCAGGGTTTGTGTCCCCCTCACTGGATATTGCCCGGGCAGTTTTACTTCGCCGTCAACCGTAAGCGTATGGCTGAGCGCTTCCTTGAGGTTTACGGTCACTTGCGGGTCTCGAACATATCGTCCCCGCAGGCCAGTTTCGATTGTCTTAGCAAGGTCACCGATGGTGGTGCCGCCAGCTTGAATTTCACCGACCAATGGGAAGACGATCTTGCCGCTGCCATCGACCTGAACTTCGCGTGCGAGTTCCTCGACACCAAAAACGTCGATCAACAAGCGGTCAAAGGGGCCGATACGATATGTGACGGCGCCAGAAGCATCGGCATCTACTGGGGGTGGCAGAGCCTGGGTATCCAACACCTGAAGGGACGCGTCGCCACCAATCCTGCGATCGGTGTGAACGCAAGCAGCCGTGAGTAATATCGCTACCAGCGCGACAAATTTCTTACTGAACATCTATGTCTCCAGCGATCTCGTTAGACGAAGTCGCCATTCCAAAGCCAGCTAACGTTTTTGTCTGGGGGGAGGCATAGGCGCTTGATCGCTCGACCTGAACATCTTGCCGCCGATCAAGCAAACTAATCACAAAAGCCATTAGCATCATCATGATGGGAACGCGTAAAGGATAATCGACGGCACTCCCAACGCCAATCAGCAACACCACAGCCAGCATTCCGGTCTTCTCGCGCCAAGGAGCCTGACGGCGGTCGCGAAATGTCACGACAGCCTTCGCCACCAGCCAGCCAAGGAAGGCCAGCAATATCAGCAGTCCTGGAATTCCGCCTTCTATGCCAAGTTGCAGCCAATCGTTGTGCGCCTGATTGAGATAAAATATAGAAAGGTCAGCAACTTTTTCGTACCGGCGAAAAATCGCATCAAAGCTACCAAATCCAGAGCCGAGCGGCATATAGTCGTGCCAAATTTGCAATAGATAAGGCAGGAATTCGGTTCGCGCAGGTTGCGTCGAATCTGTTTCGAAAAGCCTAGTGAAGCCTTCGTCGCGCGAATTCCAAAGCGCTGCGCCGGCCACTGCCGCAGCAGTGCCTAAAAACGCCGCCACGGCGAGTAAGGCGACTGGGACGGGCAATTTGCGACCCTTGCGTCCTCTGTGTTTGCCGAGCCACGCACGGGCCGGGGCCGATCCTGAAAACAACATTGGCGCAATCACGATAGCAACGAAACCGAGAACCACGCCACTTCGCGATCCCAGAATCAGCAGAAACGGAATTGTCAGCACACAAAAGCTCACAAGCAACATAAGCTTGAACGGGGCGCTGCGATCCGTGGAGCTCAGACCGACGGCAGCAACAGCGGCAAACAGCATTATTGCGGCAAGGAACAACGCCTGATGATTGCGGTTGCTGAAAAAGCCCAACGGTTTGCCGACGTTGTGAATCGCATACCAGTAGAGCACCGAATCCGGACCATTCAAACTTTGTAGCAATCCCAGCGCGATACTTGCTGCGCCTATCGCGACCATAAGCCAAACGACCTTGCCCTGCCGTTCCGCCGGTTGGATGGCGTAAAGCAGGAAAGCCGCCAGCGGGACTGAGAGCGAGAAAAGCGCATTCCATGTTCGCGCCGGCGTGAGGGTCAGAGGTCGCCAAACATCTGCCAGTCCCACATCTTGACCCAACCGAACAAAAATCTGCCGTCCTGGCAGTTCCGACCACAGACCGGGCGGAAGCGGCAGGAGTTGCAGTGCCATGAGCCCTGCCAACGCCAGCAGCAGGAAGAACGGGATCGGCAGTCTCGCCAGCTCTTCCTTGCGGCCAATCAAAAGCGCGTAACCCGCGAACAATACGGCCAGCGGGCGAAGGAGCACGAGCGAATGCACATCATGCCGCGAAGCGCCGCCAAGGAGCACGACCACCGCGACAAAAGCCAGCAGAACCCACCAGCGTATTGCGGCGTGATCACGCGCCTTGCCCGAATGCACAGGCCGGCTTGTCATAGATCGTGATTGCTTCATGTTACGACTGTTGTGGAAACTCTGGTTTATCCAAAAGGAATGCGCGGAAACCTGTGCTTCCAGCCGCAAAATTCCGTTGCCTTGCAGCCTTGTACGCAGCCTACGACGGCGCGCGGAGCCCTAACCCAACTTACCTTGCCCGGCAATAGGAGCCCCGACTAGTTCGTCGCGCCGATGCTCGAACTCCGGCACGACCTCTTGGAGCAACGCCAGCGCGTCGGGCACGGATCGGACTGACTCGAGACGATTGAGCAGCGGCTCCAACTGTGGCCAAGGAAGAAACCCCTCTATCGCCATCTGGATTCTCGGATGCTGCGTCTTCTGCGGGTTATTGCCAAGCAACAGTTCCTCGTGGATCTTCTCGCCCGGGCGAAGCCCTACTTCTTCGATCTCGATGTCGCCGTCGCGGTTGTCTGCGTCCCGCACAGTCAACCCCGACAACCCGATCATCGTCCTGGCGAGGTCGATGATCTTGATCGGTTTACCCATGTCGAGGAGAAAAACTTCCCCGCCCTTGGCCTGCCCGCCGGCTTGGATCACAAGGCTGGCTGCTTCGGGGATTGTCATGAAATACCGACTGACTTCGCGGTTGGTTAACGTAACCGGCCCACCGTTTTCAATTTGCTGTTGAAAAAGAGGTACGACCGATCCGCTCGATCCCAGAACGTTGCCAAATCGCACCATTGAATATCGGCCGTGGCCGGGGCGCTGGCTGTACGCCTGCAAGATTTGCTCTGCCGCCCGCTTGGTCGCCCCCATCACGTTGGTCGGGCGCACTGCCTTGTCTGTACTGACAAGGATAAAATCGCTGACATTTTGCCGGTATGCCATTTCAATGGTCGACAATGTGCCAATCACGTTGTTGCGGATTGCCACAAGCGGATTTTGCTCGACCAGCGGCACATGCTTGTAAGCAGCGGCATGATATACTGTGTCGATGCCGTGCTGATGTAGCACACGTGAAATCTGCTCCCCGTCAGTTATCGTTCCCAGCACAGGGACAATCTCTGCGCCAGTCAATCCGTGAGCCTTGATGTGCGAAAGCAACTCACCTTCGATCGCATAAAGACCGTATTCCGACACATCGAACAGGACCAGCTTCCTGGCGCCAATGCTGACGATCTGCCGGCAAAGCTCCATGCCAATCGATCCGCCCGCCCCTGTGACGAGAACGTTCTTGCCCACAATGGTTCGGCCAAGTAGCAATTCGTGCGGCTTCACCTGATCTCGACCCAGCAAATCTACGACATCGACTGGCCTGACGTCACTGAAGGATACTTGGCCTCCCACGATATCAACGACCGGCGGTAGTGTTTTGACGCTAACCTTGAGGCCGTTGAAAAGCTCGATAATCTCGGTTCGGCGCTTTTGATTGATGTTTGGGAGCGCGAGCAAGATATCGCTTATGTGCATTCTTGTTACACACGCCTTGAGCGTGCGGCTGTCGTACACCCGAAGGCCGTCAAGACTTTGGCCCGCTAATCGCGTATCGTCGTCGAGATAGCCTACCACGCGCAACTGTGGTTCTGACCGCAATGACGCAGCAAGTCTCTGCCCTTGATCACCCGCGCCATAAATCATGACATTACGGGTATTTCCGGTAAATCGATTGCGGCCCAGAAGGTCGACCAGCAACGAGCGGATAGTAATCCGCGATCCGGCGATCAGGATGAAGAAGATAATTGGTTGGAGTACGCCGAGCGTTCGGGGAACTTCCCGGATGCCAACAAGCAAATACAATGTCGTGGTGAGCGTGCCGTAGATGATGAAGGCACGGATGATCGTACCCATCATGCCAATGCCAACGTAGCGGAAGATCACGCTATAAACGCCCGCCATGCTGAATGTCGGCACCATGATCAACACGGCGCCAATCAGGAACTTACGGATCGCATTGTCCCACAAAATCCAGTCATTGATCCGCAAGGAGTAGGCGACCCAGACTGAAAGCACGAGCAGGGCCAGGTCGATGACAAGGACGAACAGGCGCTTCTGAACCCGGGCAAGCGCAGTTGCCCATTCCAGGAATGCCATGAGCAGACGATGTCCACTCGAAACTAGGATTTGCATTTATTGCCTCTCGTGCACCACATTTGACACCCCCGTGAGGGCCAAAGCTGGCTGCTTAGCTAGATTTATCGAGGTCAGATACCGCCCGTATCTGCTAAGCAGTCAGCCATCTAAGCCGAAATGTGGCCAATTGCGTCATCCATTAGCGTCCGACCCCGACATAGTCGAACCCGTGACGCTCCATCTCGGCGCGGTCGTAGAGGTTGCGCAAGTCGACCAGCAGCGGCGTTTTCAGCAGTTCTTTGGTCCGCTCGAAATCGAGCGCGCGAAAGGCGTCCCACTCGGTCACGATGACCGCCGCATCGGCCCCGTCCATCGCGGCATAGGCATCGTCGCAATAGGTCACATTCTGGAGTAGCTGCGCCGCCTGCTCCATCCCTTCGG
>JBDSDZ010000106.1:0-22015 GCA_039920345.1 Croceibacterium sp. | reverse complement strand
GCGCTGCACATCTGCTTTGGCTATGCGCACCTGATCCACGAACGGCCCGAGGGGTATAACTTCCTGCCCGAACTGGCGGCGAGCGAGGTCAAGCAGATCTCGATCGAAACCGCCCAGTCGAACCTCGACACCAAGGTGCTCGAAAGCCTGCCGGGCAAGACCATCATCCTCGGGGTGCTCGACCTCTCGACGCACGCGGTGGAGGAGCCGGAAACGGTCGCCTCGCGGATTCGCAAGGCCTTGCCACATGTCGATGTCAGCCGGATCATCGTGGCGCCCGACTGCGGCCTCAAGTACCTGCCGCGCGAAGTGGCGTTCGGCAAGATGAAGGCGATGGCCGAGGGGGCCCGCATCGTCCGCGCCGAGCTGGCTTAGGGAATTGGCGTGAGTTTCCAGACCACGCATACCGGCAGCCTGCCGCGGCCGGAGTACCTGCTTGACCTGATGTTCGCCCGCGAAGGCGGCGAGGCGGTGGAGGAAGCGGCGCTGGACGCGGCGATCGACCGCGCTACGGCTTACGTCATCGAGCGCCAGGTGCAGGCCGGGGTCAGCGTGGTCGGCGATGGCGAGATGTCGAAGCCGAGCTACGCCACTTACATCAAGCACCGCCTGTCGGGCTTCGACGGTGAGGCGGGGCAATACGAGTTCCAGGACCTCGAGGAATTCCCCGGCGCCAAGGCGCAGGTGTTCGGCAACAAGGGCCGGGCCAAACGCTCTGCGCCCGCCTGCACCGCGCCCATTGAAGTAATCGACATGGACGCCCCGCGCGAAGATGCCGAGCGGCTAACACGGCTTGCGGGCGGGCACGCGACGTTCATGTCCGCCGCCAGCCCCGGTGTGACCGCACTGTTCTTCCCGAACAAGTTCTACCCCAGCGATGAGGCCTACGTATTCGCGCTCGCCGAAGGGCTACGCCACGAATACGAGACCATCGCGGCGGCGGGGATCGTGTTGCAGGTCGATTGTCCCGACCTCGCGATGGGCCGCCACGTTCAATTCACCGACCTCAGCCTGGAGGACTTCCGCAAGCGGATCGGCATGAATGTCGCCGCGCTCAACCATGCGCTGCGCAATATTCCCGCCGAACAGCTTCGCATGCACTTGTGCTGGGGCAACTACCCCGGCCCGCATCACTGCGACGTGGCGCTGGGCGAAATCGCCGACATCGTGTGGAGCGCAAAGCCGCAAACCGTGCTGCTCGAAGGCGCCAACCCGCGCCACGCGCACGAGTTCGCATTCTTCGAGGATAATCCCCTGCCCGAAGGCAAAGTGCTCTGCCCCGGCGTGATCGAGCCGCAATCGCCGTACATCGAACATCCTGAGCTGATCGCCCAGCGCATCGGCCGCTATGCCGACCTGCTCGGGCGCGAACGGATCATGGCCGGGGTCGATTGCGGGTTCTCGGTCCACGCCGGCAGCAACAGTCTTGACCCCGAAATCGTCTGGGCCAAGCTGGCCGCGCTGGCGCAAGGCGCGGCGATCGCCTCAGCCCGCTACTGGTAAGCTGCCAGCCGGGCCGCTAGACCCGCGCGGTGCGGGTGTGGCGGAATGGTAGACGCCAGGGACTTAAAATCCCTTGAGCTTTGCTCGTGCCGGTTCGAGTCCGGCCACCCGCACCAGGTTTTGCTACAGAAGCGCGTCCGGGGGACGGTTTTCGGCAAAACTCCCGAGCGATAGCGTCGGGGCGGCGAGTGCTGCGGTGCGGCGCGCCTAGGGGAATTCCCCGAGGGCAAATTGCCTACCTCTTCGCCAAGGAAAGCTTGGGCCTGTCGCGGTAACTCTGGCTTCTGTTTGGAAGCGGAGATCAGCGATGCCGGGCTATCGAAACCGGGAGACGCGCCAGCCTGTCAGCATCGGTGCGCGCCTCAGCCGGGGGCGCAGCTGGAGCGACATGGTCATCCGGAATGTCTCGCCGCGCGGGATGATGGGAATGTGCGCCGTGCCGCCCGAACGCGGCGAATATGTCGAGATTCGCAGCGGCGATTACGTCGTCGTGGCGCGTGTGATGTGGGCGCGAGGCGGCCGCTTTGGCTTGCGCGCGCAGGACCAGATCGAACTCGGCGAACTGGTGGCGGGAATCGACGGGCGTTTGGCTGCGACCGGCGAGCGCCGCCGCATTCCGCGCCCGCCAGTGCCGCGTCCCCGCCCCACGATGGCGCAACGTTTTGCCGCCAGCCAGCGCGCCGCACGGGCGTTCGACTTCATGTCGCTGAGCCTGGCCGGCGCGGTGCTGGCGGGCCTCGCGGCCGGGGCGGCGCACGATGCCCTGACGGCGCCGCTGGACCAGGTCAGTGGCGCGCTGGCCTCGCCTTGATGCGTTCGCCGCCAATTCTCTCCCAGATTAGGCATTCGGAAAGCACAATGGCCCTATCTCATCCGCGTTCGAAGCATTGGTTGGGCCGGGGGACGGCCGAACCGCACATGACCGGGGACCCGATGCGCGACTTGCAGCGCCACGATAATGCTTTGCCCGATCCGCCCCAAACCGCGGAAATGGTTGCGGATCAGCGAAGCGTTCCGCGTTTCACGCTCTTGATTCGCGCGGCCAAGCTGGTGACCGAAGATTCGGAATATTTGTGCGTGGTCCGCGATGCCTCGGAAAAGGGTATCAGTGTGCGCTTGTTCCACCCCTTACCGCCTGAGGTTCCGATCCGGCTCGAAATGCCCAACGGCGATCGGCATGCGCTTGAACGGGTGTGGGAAGAAGATGCCCGGGCCGGGTTCAGCTTTCCCGAGCCGGTCCCGATGGAGCAGATAGTGGAGAGCCCGAGCCAGTTCGCGCGGCGCGGGCTACGGGTACGATTGCACGTGCCGTGTGAGCTGTTTGCAGGGGTGACCAAGGCCGAGGCGACAATCGTAAACCTGTCGCAGCAGGGTGCCCAGATCAGTACCCAACTGCCGCTCTCGCTGCTCCAGCGAATCAAGATCCGGGCCGAAGGGATGCCCGAAGTGGCGGGCAAAGTGCGCTGGCGGCGCAACGGCCAATACGGTTTGAGTTTTGAAGACACATTCCAGTTTGCGCAACTCGCCGCGCTGGCGTTCGAGTTGCAGCGAGGGACCTGATCCTGCGGCAAAAAGGCGCCGCGTTAACTGGCCCATAACCATTTTCCTTCACTCCCACCGGACAAGAAAAATACCCGGGGGCGTTCATGACTTCATGCGGCAATTCCGCGAACGGCGAGATTTCGGTCGACGTGGCAATTATCGGCGCCGGCCCGGCGGGCCTGACGGCGGGTTACCTGCTCACCAAGCAGGGCAAGACGGTAGCGATCATCGAGAAGGACGCGACTTACGTCGGCGGCATCAGCCGTACGGTGGAGCACGACGGCTACCGGTTCGACATCGGCGGCCACCGCTTCTTTTCGAAGAGCCAGCAGGTCGTGGACCTGTGGAACGAGATCCTGCCCGACGATTTCATCCAGCGCCCGCGGATGAGCCGCATCTATTACGAGGGCAAGTTTTACAGCTATCCGCTGCGCGCGTTCGAAGCGCTGCGCAACCTGGGCATCTGGCGCTCGGGCCTGTGCATGCTCAGCTACGGCTGGGCCAGGCTGTTCCCCATCAAGGACGTGAAGAGCTTCGAGGACTGGACCTGCAACCAGTTCGGCCGGAAGCTCTATTCGATCTTCTTCAAGACCTACACCGAGAAGGTGTGGGGCATGCCGTGCAACGAAATGAGCGCCGACTGGGCTGCGCAGCGGATCAAGGGCCTGAGCCTGTGGGGCGCGGTGACCGACGGGCTCAAGCGCTCGCTCGGCCTCGACAATCGGCCGAACGACGGGCAGCAGGTCAAGACACTGCTCGAGACCTTTCGCTACCCGCGGCTGGGCCCGGGCATGATGTGGGACGCCGCGCGCGACCGGATCGTCGAACGCGGTGGCCGCGTGTTGATGGGCCACGCCCTCAAGCAGTTGGCGAGCGATGCCAATAACGGCTGGCGGATGACTGCCCATGGCCCCGATGGTGACCTGGTGATCAACGCCGCGCATGCGATCAGCTCGGCGCCGATGCGCGAACTGGCCGCGCGGCTCTATCCGCTGCCGGCCAGCACGATCGAAGCGAGCCACCTCAAGTATCGCGATTTCCTGACGGTGGCGCTGATGATCCGCTCGGACGACCTGTTCCCCGACAACTGCATCTACGTTCACGACAGCAAGGTGCAGGTCGGCCGGGTGCAGAACTTCCGTTCGTGGTCGCCCGAGATGGTGCCCGATGCGGGCGTGGCTTGCGTCGGCCTCGAATACTTCTGCTTCGAAGGCGAGGGCCTGTGGGCCATGGCCGACGACGACCTGGTGGCGCTGGCAACCAAGGAAATGGATATCCTCGGCCTGGTCTCGCCCGACAAGGTTATCGGCGGCGCGGTGGTGCGGCAGGAAAAGGCCTATCCGGTCTATGACGAGAGTTATGCCGCCAATGTGGCCGCGATGCGCACCGAGCTGGAAGCCAAGCACCCGACGCTGCATCTCGTCGGGCGCAACGGGATGCACCGCGACAGCGACCAGGATCACGCGATGATGACCGCGATGCTAACGGTCGAGAACATCCTGGCGGGCAAGCGCCTCTACGACACCTGGTGCGTCAACGAAGATGCCGAGTATCACGAGGCCGGCGACGAGGGCGCCGAAAAACAGATCCCGGCGCGGCCGATTACCGAAGACCAGGCTGCGGCGCTCGGTTCGGCGCGCGAAGTTCCGGCCCGCGTCGCTGCCAGCGATCGCAAAGCCGCCTAACAGAAAGCCGCCGGGCCGCGGCCCTGCTCGCTGCCGGGCTTTGAAGGCGGCTTGCTGCGGGTTTACCGGGTCAGGTAGCGTGGCTCAGGCCGTGCGGAATTTCATCACCGCGCCGTTCATGCAATAACGCAGCCCGGTCGGCTGTGGCCCGTCGTCGAACACGTGGCCCAGATGACCCCCGCAATCGGCACAATGCACTTCCTTGCGGGGGTAGCCGAGCGCGAGGTCGGTCGAGGTGTAAATCGCGCCGGTCAGCGGCTGATAAAAGCTCGGCCAGCCCGTGCCGCTGTCGAACTTGGTGTTGCTGGCGTACAGATCGTTGTCGCACCCGACGCACTGGAAGGTGCCGGTGCGATGTTCGTTATTGAGCGGCGAGGAATAGGGGCGCTCGGTATCCGCCTGACGCAGGATCTTGAACTGCGCCGGGGTCAGCTTGCTACGCCACTGGGCCTCGGTCATCGTGACACGGAAGGTTCTGGCCTGCGCGGCGCTGCCGCATGCGGCGAGAGCGGGCACAGCGATGCCGGCTGCGAGCCAGGCCAAAGCGTTGCGGCGAGTGTGAGTGGTGTCGAGCATGAGTGCGATCCTAGTCGGCGGCCAGGGAACCTAACCTGAACAACTTAAAGACGCACCGCGCCTTTCGCAACCGCAGGGCGCTGCCGCTGCCAGAACTTGCGCCGCTTGGCGCCTTGCGGCCCGGACTTCATCACCCGCTTGCGGAACAGTGCCGCGCCGAATTTGATCGATAGCGCGACCCACGACATTTGCCACAACAGCGCCAGCAGATGCGGCCAGACCGCTTCTTCCTGCGCGGCGCGGGCGAGCATTGCGAACGGCGAGCTGAATGGAAACGCGATCGCCGCCCATTCGAGCGGACCGCCGTGATCGCTCGCGGCCAGCGTCGCGAACAGGAACACGAACACCTGCATCATGGTGACCGGCATCGACAGCGTCTGCACTTCGCGGACCGTCGTGGCGAGCGATCCGATCGCGAGGAAGACCGATCCCAGCAGCAGGTAAGCCATCGCGAAATAGGCAATGCCCAGCAGCAGGAACAGCGGCCAGCCGACGCCCGGCGCGGGCAGGTTGTTGAAGCTGACCGCGCCGCCGAACATGTGTTCGAAGCCGGGCAGGCCCATGAACCCGCCGATCACCGTGGCCCACACCGCGATCCCGACCATCGAGATCGCCAGCATCGCGAACAGCTTGCCCAGGAACACGGCGTCCATCGGGATCGCCGCGGCGAGTATTTCGATGATCTTGTTGGCCTTTTCCTCGACCAGGTTGGACAGGACCATCCCGGCCAGCAGCATGGTCAGCAGGAACAGGATCACCTGCCCCGCCTGCCCGGTGCGCATGCGGCCGCGCGTATCGCTCGCGCCGCTGGCGGCAACAGTCTGTGTGCGCACTTCGGGAAAGGCAGTCGGCGAGGCCTTGTTGGCAGTTGCCGCAATCAGCCCGACGGGACCGGTCCACCATTGCAGGCGTTCGCGGGTGGCGGTCAGCACCGGCGCCGCCGGGGTGCCGGTAAGAAGCGCGCCGAGATTGCTTTCGCGCCGGTCGAGAACGCCCGCGGCATCGAAAGTCTCGCCGGGTCTCAGCTTTTTGAGCACATCGAATTTCGGGATGCCGCCACCGAGCTGGTTTTCCATCGCATCGCGCGCCGCCATCATCAGGTCAACGTCGGCCGCCTGCATCGCAAGGCCGATCTGCGGCGGGGCGGCGGCGCTTTCGACCCGCTGGCCAATGCCGCCTGCCAGGGCGCCCACAGTAAGCGGGAACAGCGGCCCGAGCAGGAAAAAGATGAACGCGCGGCTGAACAGGATCGCTACGAAATCGCGCCGCGCGATGACGAACGCCGCCTTGATCAACGGGAGCCGCTGAGCGCTCATGATTCGACCGCCTGCGCGCCGGCGTCGAGCGCCTCGGCCGCCGCCTGCCCGGCGATGGCGACGAACGCATCGTGCAGCCCGGCGCGTTCGATCGACAGCGACTGCACGCCCGCATCGCCTTCGATCAGCGCCCGCAGCAGCGGTTCGACGCCGCTGTCTGGCAACGGAAAATACCAGAATGCGCCTTCGTGCCGGGCATCGGTCGGCAGCGCCGCGCGCCACGGACCGTCATGATGGCGCGTTTCCAGCCGGACTTGTGCAGGAATGCGGTCGCGCGCGGCGTCGACCGTGCCGGCGTAGGGCACCTTGCCTTCGGCAATGATCGCGACATGTTCGCACAATCGCTCGGCATGGGCGATCACATGGGTCGAGAAAATGACGGTCGTGCCGTTGTCGGCCAGCCCGCGGATCAGCCGTTCGAGCTTGCCCTGGTTGATTGCGTCGAGGCCCGAGAACGGCTCATCAAAAATCACCAGTCGCGGATCGTGGACCAGCGTACCGAGCAGCTGGACCTGTTGCGCCATGCCCTTGGAAAGCTGGCGGATCTGCCGGTCGGCCGCGTAACCGAGGCCGTGGCCTTCGAGCAGTTCGCGCCCCCTGCGCCGTCCCTCGGCCAGCGGAACCCCGCGCAACGCGCCCATGAAGGCGATTGCTTCGTACGCTTTCATCGAGGGATAGAGGCCGCGTTCTTCGGGCAGGTAGCCGATTTGGCGGGCGATGGCCTGAGGGTTGCTATGGCCCAAAATGCGCCGGGTTCCGGAATCCGGCTCGATGATGCCCAGCAGCATCCGCAGCGTGGTAGTCTTGCCCGCGCCATTGGGGCCGAGGATGCCGTAGATCGCACCTTCGGGCACCGCCAGGTCGACCCCGTCCACCGCAAGTGTGCCGTCGAAACGCTTTATCAGGCCGCGGGCTTCGATGGCGAGCGTGGACGCCAGCCCGCTTCCGACATTGTCGGCCATCACTGCTTCGCCTAGCCCGTGCCCCATGGCGCCGGTTTACCCGGCAGTGGTTAACAGGAGCAAGGCGGATTGTGCCTGACGCGGTAACAATCAACGGTTTGAAGCAGCGGCTGGTCGATCAGGCCCGTGCGCTGGGCTTTGTGGCGATCGGCTTTGCGCCGGCGGCCGACGATCCGGTGCGCGCCGAACGCCTGCAGCAATGGCTCGCCGAGGGCGCGCACGGCGAGATGGAATGGATGGAAGCGCGCGCCGATGTGCGGCAGGGCCCGCAGTCGCTCTGGCCCGAGGCGCAAAGCGTGATCGCGCTGGGGATGAGCTATGCGCCCAGCCACGATCCGCTGGCACTGGAGGGCGATCCGGAGCGGGCGCGGATCTCGGTCTATGCGCAAGGCGCGGATTACCACGACACGGTCAAGAAGGCGCTTATGGCGCTCGCCCGGTGGCTGATCGAGCAGGCACCTGGGGCCCAGCTCAAGGTGTTCGTCGATACTGCGCCGGTGATGGAAAAACCGCTCGGTGAAGCGGCGGGCATTGGCTGGCAGGGCAAGCATACCAATCTCGTCAGCCGCGAACACGGCTCGTGGCTGTTCCTCGGCGCGATCTACACCACCGTGCCTTTCGCGCCCGACGCGCCGCACGAGGACTTGTGCGGTTCGTGCCGCGCCTGCCAGGATGCTTGCCCGACCGATGCCTTCCCGCAGCCTTACAGGCTCGATGCGCGGCGCTGCATTTCCTACCTCACGATCGAGCACAAGGGCCCGATCCCGGTGGAATTCCGCGAAGCGATCGGCAATCGCATCTATGGCTGCGACGATTGCCTGGCGGTGTGCCCGTGGAACAAGTTTGCCGCCACGGCGGCGCGGCACCGCGCGTTCCTGCCGCGTGCGGAACTGGTGTCTCCGAAGCTGTCGGAGCTGCTGGCGCTCGACGATGCGGGCTTCCGGCAGCTATTTTCAGGCTCGCCGATCAAGCGCATCGGGCGCGATCGATTTGTCCGCAATTGCCTGATCGCGGCGGGCAACAGCGGCAACACGGAGCTTGCGCCACCGGTCGAAGGGCTGCTCTCCGATCCTGATCCGGTCGTGGCCGAAGCAGCGCAGTGGGCGGCGGAGCGGCTTAGAGCATGTCCTTGAGGGGTGTTTCGGTGTCGAGCAGTAGTTCGGGCGCGATCACCGCGCGCGCTTCCACCAGCTTGCGGCCCTGCACGTAGTCCTTGGTCCGATTGACACAGTCGAGCGCGATCACCTGCCCGCCGCGCAGATAGACCACCGAGAAGCTGCGGCTGGCGGGGTCGCCGCGCAGCACTGTGGTGTCATGCCCCAGCGACAGGCCGACCGTCTGCAGCCGCAAGTCATACTGGTTTGACCAGAACCACGGCGTCGCTTCGTACGGTTGCGGATCGCCGCAAATCGCGCGCGCGGCGGTTGCGGCCATGTCGTGCGCATTCTGCACGCTCTCGAGGCGGATAACCGCGCCGTTGGCGTACGCATTGGCATGGGCCGCGCAGTCGCCGATGGCGTAGACCTCGGGCAGGCTGGTCCGGCAGAACGGATCGACCTCGACCCCGTTGGCCCCCGCTGCGCCCGCCGTAATGAGCGGCCCCACGGCAGGCACGATGCCGATCCCGACCACCACCAGATCGCAGGCAATTATCTCACCGCCGGTCAGGCGCACGCCGGTGACCCGGTCTTCGCCCTCGATCGCTTCGGCTTCGGCATCGAGCCGCACATCGACGCCTTGTGCGCGGTGCTCGGCTTCGTAAAAATGCGACAGGTCTTCCCCGGCGACGCGGGCGAGCACGCGCTCCTGCATTTCGAGCACCGTGACGCTGCATCCCAGTTTGCGCATCACCGCCGCAGCTTCGAGCCCGATGTAGCCTCCGCCGATGACGACCGCGCGGCGCGCGCCGGCGGCAATTTCGGCGGCCAGCCGGTCGGTGTCGGCCTTGTCGCGTACGGTGTGAATGCCAGACAGGTGCGCGCCGGGAACAGACGGTCTGCGCGCATCGCCGCCAGCGGACCAGATCAGGGTTTCGTAGGTAATCGTTTCGCCGCCCGAGACGGCGAGCGACTTGGCCTGCGGATCGACTTTCGCGACATTGCGTTCGAGTAGCAGCGTTACGCCGCGTTCGGCCCAGAATTCGGGTGGGCGAACCAGCATCCGCTCGAACGCCTTTTCGCCGGCGAGATAGTCTTTTGACAGCGGCGGGCGCTCGTAAGGCGGTTCGCTATCGCGCCCGACCATCAGGATCGACCCGGCAAAGCCCTGCTGGCGCAGCGCGATCGCAGCCTGCGCCCCGCCGTGGCCGGTGCCGACGATGACCACGTCGGCCTGGTGAGTGACTGGCTCGGTCATCGCCGGGCTTTCGCTGCTACGCTGCCGCCAGTCAAGCGAGGCCTAGCGATGCAGCAGGTTGCGCGCCTGGCTGGCAATCTGGGCCAGAACCGCCGGTGCAAGCGTCGCCGGGGTCTGCGCCCGGGCGATCATTGCCCGGAACTGGCGCACTGCCGGTTCCCGCGCAGCGGCCCATTGCTCGATATAGCCGAGCGGGTCTTCCTTGCCTTTCTTGCGCGCGGCCAGCGTGCGCAGAAACTCGAAACGCATCTGCTGGAAGTCGCGCGCGAGGCCCGCCACCAGCAGCCGCTCCCACGGGTCCGACGGGTTCATCACGGCCGCTTTCGACTGGGCCCAATCGAGCCCGAGCCGTTCGCCGAGGTCGCTGAACGCCTGCGTCAGCACGACCGGCGAAATCCGGGTATCGCGTGACAACTGGGCAAGGCCGATGGCCCCATCGATGGCGAACAGGTTGGCCACCATCGCGGCGAGGTCCTTGGGCGCGCCAGCTGCCAGCAAGCCATTGGCAATCGCTGCGGCATGGCCGCGCGCCTCGTCGGCCAGCAGGTCGTCGACATGGTCGACCAGTTGCGCCACGTCGCCCGCGATGTCGTCGATCAGCTGCGACGGCGAGAGAGCCACCCCGCCGGCACGCAGCAGGTCGGCCATGTGCCCGCGCAGCGCGGTGGCGGACTGCTGGAACAGCATCAGGCGCGCTTCTTCCTTCATCGATGCAGCGTCGATGGAGGACCAGATTGCGTTCATTCCGAACAAGTTGCAGGCCGCCACGAACGCGGCGGCAACCCGCTCGAGCCCGGCGCCTTCTTCTTCCGCCAGTTCGAACGGATGGACCAGGCCCATGCGGTTGACCATCGCGTTGGCCACCACCGTGGCGACGATCTCGGTGCGCAGGCGGTGGGTCAGGATGCGTTTGCGATAGGGACCCTGCATTTTGGCCGGAAAGTCGCTCAACAACAGGGCATCGGCGCGCGCATCGTCGGCCAGGTCGCTGCCTTCGATGGCATCCTGCAAGTTCAGCTTGGCGTTGGACAGCAGTACCGCCAGTTCCGGCCGGGTCAGGCCATGGCCCTCGGCGGCGCGGCGCACGAACACGTCGCCCTCGGCGAGGCCTTCGGTGCGGCGGTCGAGCTCGCCGCTGTCTTCCAGCGTTTCGATCAGGCGGGTCAGCGAGGCGACTGCCGGGGCGCCGCCCGCCTCTGCAATCGACAGCGCGAGCGCCTGCAAGCGGTTGTCTTCCAGCACCAGTACGGCAACTTCGTCGGTCATCGACTTGAGCAGCTCGATCCGGCGCTTTTCGGACAGTTGCCCGGCGCGCTTGGCGGCTTCGAGCGCGATCTTGATGTTGACCTCGTTATCCGAACAATCGACCCCGGCGGAATTGTCGATGAAGTCGGTGTTGATCCGTCCACCATGCAGCGCAAACTCGATCCGTCCGGCCTGGGTGACGCCGAGGTTGGCGCCTTCGCCGATCACCTTTGCGCGCACTTCGTTGCCGCTTACGCGCAAGCTGTCATTGGCCGGATCACCGACCTGGCCATCGGTTTCCTGGGTGGACTTGATGTAAGTTCCGATCCCGCCGAACCACAGCAGGTCGACCTGGCTTTTGAGGATCGCGTTGATCAGGGTGTCGGGATCGACCTGTTCAGCTTCGATACCGAGCAAGGCGCGCGCCTTGGCTGAAAGCGGAATGCGCTTGAGCGTGCGAGGATAGATCCCCCCGCCTTTCGACAGCAGCTTTTCGTTGTAGTCGGCCCAGCTAGAGCGCGGCAGGGCGAACATGCGCTTGCGTTCTTTCCAACTGGCAGCAGGATCGGGATCGGGATCGATGAACACGTGACGGTGATCATACGCGGCCACCAGCTTGATCGCCTTCGACAGCAACATGCCATTGCCAAACACGTCGCCCGACATGTCGCCGCAACCGGCCACGGTGACCGATTCGCTCTGCACATCCACGCCCATTTCGAGGAAATGCTGCTGGACGGAAATCCACGCACCCTTGGCCGTGATGCCCATTTCCTTGTGGTCGTAACCTTTGGACCCGCCGCTGGCGAAAGCATCGCCAAGCCAGAAGCCGTGCTCTTCGGCGATCGCGTTGGCGGTGTCGGAGAAACTTGCGGTGCCCTTGTCGGCAGCGACGACGAAATACGGGTCTTCGCCGTCGTGGATGACCACGCCCTTGGGATGCACCACTTTGTCGCCCTCGATATTGTCGGTGATCGACAGCATGGTGCGGATAAACAGCTTGTAACTTTCCTTGCCCTCCGCCGCCCAGGCATCGCGGTCGATCGCCGGGTCGGGCAGGCGCTTGGGATAGAAGCCGCCCTTGGCCCCGGTCGGTACGATGACCGCGTTCTTGACCCGCTGGGCTTTCATCAGGCCGAGGATCTCCGTGCGGAAATCGTCGCGCCGGTCGGACCAGCGGATGCCGCCGCGCGCGACCGGGCCGGCGCGCAGGTGGATACCTTCGACGCGCCTTGAATAGACCCAGATCTCGCGCCATGGCACGGGCTTGGGCAAGCCGGGGACCTGGCTCGAATCGAGTTTGAGCGCGAGTGCTTCGGCGCCTGCCGGAGCAAAGGCGTTGGTCCGCAGGACCGCGCCGATGACCGACCCGTAAAGCCGCAACAGGCGGTCATCGTTGATCGCCGCCACATTGGCGAGGCCGGCGCGGATTGCCTCCTCGGCCTTGGCGCCCGCGGCCGCGCGGTCGCCTTCGAAAGCGGGGTCATGACTGGTGCGGAAAAGCGAGATCAGCGCGCTCGTAACCGACGGCGCACCGCGCAGGGCATCGACCACGGTGTTGATCGTGAACGCGATGCTGACCTGACGCAGGTAGCGGTAAATCGCACGCAGCCAGTCGGCTTCCTGCGCGGTCAGGCCCGTTACGGTGACCAGCCGGTTGAACACGTCGTCTTCGGCGCGCGCATTGAGCACGGCGCTAACGGCCGTCTCGATGGCTGCGGCGCGCGCGAGGATGTCGCTCGGGTCTTCGTCACGGGCCACCAACAGGTGGAAATCGTGGATCGTACCGCTGTCGTCGCCAATCAGTTCGGTTGGCTGTTCCGAAAGCACGCGAAACCCGAAGTTCTCCAGCGCCGGGACCGCGTCCGAAAGCGGCATCGCGCCGCCGAGCTGATAGATCTTGAGGCGCAGTTGGTCGGGCTGGTCGCCCTCTAAATGATAAAGCCGCGCATCACGGAGCAAGGGCCGCTCGTCTTCGTCGGCTCCAAGGCGGCGCATGCGTACGATATCGCGCGCCGCTTCGCCGGGGCCATAGGCGTTGCGATAGGACGGCGGGAAGGATTCGGCATAGCGCGCGGCGAGCGCGGCGGCGCGGCTGGCTTCTTCGCCCGCGGCCAGGGCGGCTTCGACCGCATCGGTCCAGCCCCGCAGCATGTCCTGCAAGGCGGCGTCGATCGCTTCGCCATCGGGCTGCTGGCCGACCCCGCGGAAGTCGAGCACGAAGCGCAGCAGCGCCAGGTTGCCGCCTTCGACGATCAGGCTCCAATCCAGCGTATCGGCGCCGGTAGAGGATTCGAGCATCGCCTGGATTTGCAGCCGGGTTGATGTCGACATCATGTCGCGCGGCAACCAGACGAAGGCGAACAAATGGCGATGGAGCGGCGCCATGACCAGCGCGACGCGCGGGCGCGGGCGATCGGCTAGCGCCATCATGGTGGTGGCAACGCGGGTAACGTCGGCATCCGAAAAACCGATCACGATGTCATGCGGCAGGGCGGTCAGCGCGTGGACCAGCGCCTTGCCATCGTGACTGCCGGGCAGGAATTCCAGCTTGCTCATCAGCGCGGTCATGTGGTGGCGCAGCTTCGGGACATTGGCCGGCGGCGCGGCCAGCGCGGCGCTGGTCCAGATGCCGCAGTAGATCGACAGGGCGGTCACGCGGCCCTTCTCGACCACCGGGATCATGAACACATCGAGCGGGATCCGCCGATGCACCCGCGCCAGGCGATTGGCCTTGATGATCAACGGCGCCTGGAGCTTGGCGGCTTTTTGTCCATCGAACCATTCGAACGCCCGGGTGTAGGTTTCTTCGGCGAGCAGATCGCGGGTGCTCTTGCGGCAGATACCCAAGGCATGGGTCACGCTGAAATCGCGGGCCACGGCGAGGTGGCCGAGCAAGGTCAGGTTGCCGTCGGCCAGCCAGCGCAGCAGTTCGCAGCCCTCGGTATCGGCCACGGTGCAGGCTTCATCTTGCAGCTGCGTACGCATTTTCGGCCAGTCGGTGACGGCGGCGCGCACATCGCCCATTGTGCGAGCCAGTTCCTGCTCGAGCGCGCGCCGATCCTTGGCGTCGATCCGCGGCGTTTCGAGGTAGATCATCGATTCCGCGCGCGTATCCTCGCCCGCAGCATCGGGAAAGCCGGTCAGCTTGCCCTGCGCATCACGCCGCGCGGTGACGATAGGGTGGACCAGCATGTCGATGTCGATGCCTTGTGCCGCCACGGCGGAAGCAATCGAATCGACCAGGAATGGCATGTCGCGATTGATCACCGCGATCCGGGTCGCGCGGCGGCCGCCGCCAGCCGAGCGCACGAGCATCGCGGCCTGGCCTTCCTTGCGCTCGCGCGCGGCTTCGAACAGGAATGTGGCCGCTTCGTCGAGTCGGTCAGCGGAAGGTGCACTATCGCCGGGCAGGACCGAATCGGCGATCTTTTCGCGCAGGACTTTCGCCAGTTTGCGTTCGTCAGCGGCCAGCGTGGCCAGCCCTTCGTCGTCCCGCGGTGCGGTCGCCATGTCCAGAATTCTCCCGCCGGATGCTTGCAGTGGCTCAACGGGCCCGGCCGCCCGTGGTTTCATCAGCGGCGCCTTAAACCGAAGCGAAGCGACAATCACCCGAAAACTGGTTGCTTATGAAACCGCTTTAATCGTGAGTTCGAGCGAGCGCTGGCGTGCCGCCGGATCGAACGTGGCGCCGGACAGCACCAGTTCGTCCGCGCCGGTGCGCTCGACAAAGCGGGCAATTCGGTCGGCCACAGTGGCAGGCGATCCCACGGCGCGGGCTTGCCCCAGGTGCTCCAGCATCGCGCGCGCACTTTCGGGCAGGGAATCGCGGAAACCGGAAACGGGCGGCGGCAATTTGCCCGGATCGCCGCTGCGCAGGCGCACGAATGACTGGTCCTGGCTGGTTGCCAGCAATTCCGCTTCCTCATCTGTATCGGCTGCAATCACCGTCATCGCGGCCATCGCGTGCGGCTTGGCCAGCGCCGTGGATGGGCGAAACTGGCTGCGATAGGCCGACAGTGCCGCGTCGAGGTGATCGGGCGCAAAATGGCTCGCGAATGCGTAAGGCAGGCCAAGCCGGGCTGCGAGCTGGGCGCCAAACAGGCTCGAACCGAGCATCCACATCTCGATATTCGAGCCAAGCCCTGGCGTCGCGGTAATCGGCAAGTCGACGTCGCCCGTCAGCAGTGCCCGCAGTTCGACCACGTCCTGCGGGAAATACTCGGACGCCTGGTGCAGATTCTTGCGCAGGGCCTGGCCGATGATCCCGGCGGCACCCGGCGCACGGCCAAGGCCGAGGTCGATCCTGCCCGGAAACAGGCCGTCGAGCGTGCCGAACTGTTCGGCGATGACGAACGGGGTGTGGTTGGGCAGCATGATCCCGCCAGAACCGATGCGGATGGTCGATGTCGCGTGGCCGATGTGGGCGAGGACGACGGCCGTCGCGCCGCCGGCGATTCCGGGCGTCGCGTGATGCTCGGCCACCCAGAAGCGCTTGTAGCCGGCGCGCTCCGCCGCCGCCGCCAGTTCGCCAGCCTCCGTCAGCGCCTGGCTCACGGTGCCGCCTTCGCGGATAGGCACCACGTCGAGGACGGAAAGCGGGATCACCGGCCGGTTGGCGCCGGGGCGGCTGGCTGATCGAGTTGCGCCAGGTATGCGCGCGCAGTGGCGGCACTGTCGCCATTGGGCTCGAGCGCGATGACCGAGCGCCAGCTTTGCGCCGCTGCGTCTTCATTGCCGCGCAGCATCGAGATTACCCCCGCCTCGAGACCGCTCTCGGGATAGTCCGGCGCGAGCGAAACCGCCGTCTGGATCTGCGCCTGCGCCTCGTCGAGCTTGCCAAGGCGGCGCGACAGCGTGGCCGAGAGCAGCCAGGCATACGGGCTTTGCGGATCGAGCGTTCGCGCTTGGGTCAGCGCGGCATCGGCCTGCGCTGTGTCGCCCTGCTGCACCAGCGCGCGTGCCCGGTCCACTTGCACAATTGCCTGCAATGCCGGATCGCCGGTCGCCTGGGCGTCCGCCAGCGCAAGGTCGAGCGCGAGTTGTGCCGCGGCCCCGTTGCCTTGGGCCAGGTCGGCATTTGCGGCCATCCCGGCCAGTTGGGCGCGGCGGAAATGGTTGTCGGCCGGAGCCGCTTCGCGGGCGCTCAGGAACGCCCGTTCCGCCGCATCCCAGCGGAGCAGCGCGGTGTAGGCCATGCCGAGGCATTGTTGGGGATAGCTCCGGTCTTCGTCCGACCGTTCCGCCGCCCAGCCGCTGGCTTCGGTGATGGCGCTGGTCGGATCATTGCGGGCATGGTCCATGCACACCGACAGGCGGTCTTCCGCAAGCGTATGCGGCAGGGCTGGCCCCGGGGCTGTGTCGGCGAGTTGGACAAGGGTCAGCAAGGCGGCAGCGAACATGGGCAGTCTTTCAGCTGAGCGCGGCCAGGGTACGCAACAGAAGGGCAATATCGCCCTCGCGCGACAGGCGGTGGTCGCCTCCCTTGACCAGCGTGACCTGCACATCGAGTGAACGCAGCGCCTTGGCCAGCCGAAGCGAGATTTCCGGCGGCACGTCGGTATCGTCGTCGCCGTGAAGCAGCCGCACCGGGCAATCGATCGCGATGACTTCGGAAAGGCAGCGCTGCGCCTGTCCGTCGGCCCAGAAGCCGGGATAGGTCGGCGTCGGTTCGGGCCCGTAGGCATTGGGCGCGTGCACGGCCTCACCTGCCGCAAGCTGCGCCTGCTGTGCGCTATCGTATCCCCACTCGGTGAAGTCGGGCGCCGCAGCGATGCCGACCATGCCTTGCAACCTGCTGCCCAGCGCCTGCCCGACAATCAGCATCAGCCAGCCGCCCATCGACGAGCCAACCACGACCACTGGACCTTCGATTCGCGCATCGATTACGGCCAGCACTTCATCGGCCCAGCGGCTCATGGTGCCGTCGGCGAAATCACCCGGGCTTTCGCCGCATCCGCTGTAGTCGAGCAGCAGGCATTCACGGCCCGACCGCGCGGCCCAATCGAACAGGGCGGCCGCTTTGCTCCCGGCCATGTCCGACATGTAGCCCGGAAGAAAGACGATCCCCGGGCCGCGTCCCGCCGTTTGGCGAAAGGCGATCCGGCGGCCATCGGGCATGGGGTGGAATTGGGTCGGGGCCATCGTGGGTGCAGATGGCGCTACCATCCGAACACGACAACCCTTGGCGACGGCCGATCAGTAGGCGCGGTTGTGAACCAGCACGCCAAAGGTGCGCAAGACGATCCCGATGTCGCGCGTGATGGTCCACCCGGCGAGATATTCGAGATCGGCCTGCAAGCGTTCGGACAGGTCGGATTCGTTATCGGTGGCGCCGCGGAAGCCGCGAATCTGCGCCAGGCCTGTCAGCCCCGGACGCAGCGAGTGCCGCTGCCAGTAGCGGTTGTCGACTTGCCAGAACAGCTTTTCGCCCGCTTGCGAGCCGAGCGCATGCGGTCGCGGGCCGACGATGCTCATCTCACCCAGCAAGACGTTGATTAGCTGTGGCAGCTCGTCGATGCTGGTCTTGCGCAGGACCTGGCCGACGCGCGTAATCCGGTCATCCTCGCGTCCGGTCGAACGGTTGCCTTCAGCGTCGCACGAATCGGTGCGCATGCTGCGGAATTTGTAGATCGAAAAGAACTGGTTGCGGCGGCCAAGCCGGCGTTGCTTGAAGAACACCGGGCCGCCATCTTCCAGTTTGATCGCCAGCGCGGACAGCAACAACAGAGGCGACAACACCACCAGCGCACCAGCGGACACGCCGACGTCGAACAGGCGCTTGGTCGCGCGGGCGCGCACGCCTAGCGGGCCGATCGAGACGAGCAGGCTCGAAACAGCGGGATCATGGCGATGAACAACCCCCAGCACGCCAATCTCGCGCACCGCTTCGCTCGTCACTTCGCCGTGCACGCCCGAACCCTTGAGCACTTGCGCCCAGGCGCTACGCTGCTCCGGCGGGCAGTTGACGATCACCTCGTCCATGTTGCGGACATAGCGCGAGAAACGATCCAGCGCGTGCGGATCGTCGAGCACGGGAACGAGTTCATGCTCGGCCGCATCGATGTGGTAGGCGTGCGGAATCAACAGCGGCGGGCCGCCGGCATCGATCACCAGCCGATTGACCGGGCTCGGCCCCCAATGGCGCCGGATCATACTGGCAAACACAGCGCGCGAAATGGTCATCGCGAACAGCGCCGCAATTGTCCCGCCGAGGAAAATCGGGCGCGAGAAAATCGCGTTCAATTTGACGACGAAGGCCAGGAAATTGAACATCAGCACCGCGTAGAGCAGGGCCAGCGCCATGCGCTTGCTGCTGGTCCGCCAGTCCGCCAGCGTATCGAGCGAATAAGTACCGTTGTGCAGGGCAAAGGTGATGAACAACGGCAGGGTAAGCTGCGCTCCCAGCAGCGGGTTCCCCGTGGGGGTGCGGCCAAGGTAGATATATCCGGCGAGCGCGCAGCAGCCAAACAGCAGCGCCACGTCCGCCACCATCTGGGCGAGGTAAATGCGCAGCCGCTTGCGTTCGAGCGATGTCGCGAGGCCGGCTATGGGCGCCCGCACAATTGGCTTAGCAGCAGTTTCAATGACGATTGGCGCATTCACCGGAATAGTTCGTCCCGTTCGAACATAAGGTTGCGACTACGCGCAAACCCTTACCGCAAACGGGGAGCAATGCCATCCGGTTTTGTTGCAGGTGCGAAAAGTGCCCTGTTTAGCGACGCTTGCGCGGATCGACCCGAACCTGCGCGTAGCGCGCGATGTCTGCCAATTCCTGAGTCAGCAGCAATTCCGCCGCCTGGCTGTTGGCCAGCAGCGAGCGATGCAAGGCTGTCAGCCGCGGGATCAACCGCTCAATCTTCGGCCCATTCCAGCGTTGAAGCTGGACGGTGAGATCCTTCTTGTCGCGCCAGAACACCCGGTGTGCCTTCTGTTCCGCGTCGAGCACGTCGTTCACGCGGTTGCCGGCAGACATCCGGCCGATGAGTTGCGCCAGCTGCGCGGCCCGGCGTTCGAGCGCCAGCAGCACACCAACCGGATTGAGCGATACTTCCCGCAACCGCCGCAGCTCACCCGACAAGCGGCTGACCTCGCCCGACAGCACGGCGTTGACCAACGGCATGAAACCGTCTTCCTCGGTCTTGGCCCCAATCGCATCGAGCGTTTCTTCGGTGACCGGCTTGGGATCATGCTGGGAGGCGTCGAGATAGAGCGCGAGCTTGGTTACTTCCGACTGCGCCAACCGCACATCGAGCCCGGCGGCGCGGGCGATCCGTTCGGCCAACCCACCGCCTAAGCGCAGACCGGCCGCCGCGCCCATGCGCGCAACGTCTTCGCTCACGGCGCGCAGATCGGGCGGATAGAACATCGCCACCAGCGCATCGTCGCGCTTCTCGAGCAACTTGGCGGTGCGCGACTTGTCTGTGGCGGAGGTCGCGAGGATCAGCACCGGACAGGCACCGCCACCCTCGCCGGTGTCGATCAGGCCCAGCAGCGTCGCGACCGCATCGTACGCCTCGTCGCCGTTTGCCCGCACCATGATGTGGCGCGTGTCCCCGAACAGCGACGTGGAGCGCGCTTCGTCACCCAGGCGCACAGGATCGACGCGCAAGTCGGCTCCGGACAAGTCGATCCGCTCCCCCGAATCGGGCAGCATCGCGGCCAGCTTGTCAGCGGCGGCGGCGGCCCCGGCTTCATCGGGTCCGCAGAAGAAGGAAATCCGGGCCTGCTGGGCGGCGCGGGGTGCGGCGACCGCGAAATCGCGCTGGGTCACCCTCACTGCGCGGCGTGCAGCGCCAGCGCGAGGCGAGTGACGATGCGGTCGGCGACCACACCAGAGAGATTCTCGAGCGCCGTTTCTTCGGCCGCAATGGTGGCATATTCGGACGAGACGACATCGATACCCGCATCCGAGCCGGCGGTAGCATCGACCATGATCGCGCCGCTCGACAGGTCGACCAGTTGGTAACGGGCGCGCAGCGTGCGCCGTTCGCGCCCGATCGTCTCGTCGGTCAGCAAGCCGAGGCCTTCAAGCTGGTCATCGAGCACCACGTCGAGGCGGTAGCGCGGGGATGCGGCACCACTCTGCGTCAGCCGGTCGTTGAGCGCGTTGCGCACCAGCCAGCCGGCGCGGCCTTCGATCGGCGCGACTTCAACCCCGGCCAGCCCTTGCGCCACCGCGCCGCTTCCGCCGCCGGCATACATCGGCTGCAGCCCGCAGCCGCCAAGCGCACAGCAGGCGGCAATGACCAGGGCCAGCGAGACGGTACGGAATGTCATGCGACGATATTGACCAGCCTGTCGGGCACCACGATCACCTTGCGAACCTGGACTCCATCGAGCGCACGCTGGACTTTCTCGCTGGCCAGCGCAAGCGCCTCAAGGTCCGCGTTGGACAGCCCCATGGCCACAGTCAGGGTATCGCGCAGCTTGCCCTTCACCTGCACTGCGATGGTCACCTCGTCCTCGACCAAGAGGGCTGGATCGACTTCGGGCCAGCGGGTGTCAGCAACCAGTCCCGGGTGGCCAGCAAGCGACCACGCCTCTTCTGCCAGGTGCGGCATCATCGGCGATGACAGGACGAGCAGCGCGCGAATGGCCGCGCTGCGTTCGGCTGACGGCGCGGCCTTTTCGGCGGCTGTGGCAAGCTCATAAATCCGCGCCACGGCCTTGTTGAATGCCAGCGCTTCGATGTCCTCGCCAATCGCAGCGATCGCCTGATGGGTCTTGCGCGCGAGGGGCTTGTCTTCGCCTGACGCGTTGGCATCATAGTGTCCGAACAAGCGCCACAAGCGCTGGACGAAGCGACCGCAACCTTCGATCCCGGCTTCGGACCACGGCAAGTCACGTTCGGGCGGGCTGTCCGAAAGCATGAACCAGCGCACCGCGTCCGCGCCATAATGAGCGACGATCTCGTCCGGATCGACCACGTTTTTCTTCGATTTGGACATCTTGACCACGCGGCCAACTTCTACGGGCTGGCCACTGGTCTTCTCGACCACCTGTCCGCCGCGCCGCTCAACTTCCTCGGGCGCAAGCCAGCGCTGATCGTTGCCGGTGGAGCTGTACGTTTCGTGCGTAACCATGCCTTGCGTGAACAGGCTGGCAAACGGTTCGCGCACGTCGATTTCGCCGATCCGGGCGAGCGCACGGGTCCAGAAACGGGCGTAGAGCAAGTGCAGGATCGCGTGTTCGACGCCGCCAATATACTGGTCGACCGGCAGCCAGCGGGCGATTTCTGCCGCGTCGAACGGACGGTCGGCAGGCTGGCTGGCGAAGCGCAGGAAGTACCAGCTCGAATTGACGAAGGTGTCGAGCGTGTCGGTTTCACGCGTCGCCGGGCCGGAGCAAGTTGGACATGCGACGTGTTTCCAGGTCGGATGGCGCTCCAGCGGATTGCCCGGTACCGAGAAATCGACGTCCTCCGGCAAGACTACCGGCAACTGGTCTTTGGGCACCGGGACCACGCCGCACGCGCTGCAATGGATGAACGGGATCGGCGTGCCCCAGTAACGCTGGCGGCTAACGCCCCAGTCACGCAGGCGCCAGACGGTCTTGCCCTCGCCCCAGCCGCCGGCTTCGGCCCGCGAAATAACGGCGCTTTTGGCTTCGGCCACATCCATCCCGTCGAGGAAATCAGAATTGACCAGCACCCCGTCGCCGGAGTCGGCCTCGGTCAGAGGCGTACTGGCGTCGGCAGGCGTAGGCGCCACCACGCGCGGGATCGGCAAGCTGTACTTGGTCGCAAAATCGAAATCGCGCTGGTCGTGCGCCGGGACCGCCATGATCGCCCCGGTGCCGTATTCCATCAACACGAAATTGGCGATGTAGA
>JBDSDZ010000105.1:0-7105 GCA_039920345.1 Croceibacterium sp. | reverse complement strand
CCCGTGGCAAGGCGGGTTTCGACCAGCTTCTGGAACAGGCTGCGGGCATCGACGGTGGCCCGGACCGAGCCATCCTTGGGGCTCTTGAGCTGCCATTCCTCGCCTGCGCGCACCGCTTCCATGAAATCGTCGGTCACCAGCACGCCGTGGTGCAGGTTGAGCGCCTTGCGGTTGAAATCGCCCGAAGGTTTGCGGATCTCGAGGAACTCCTCGATCTCCGGGTGGCTGACGTCGAGATAGACCGCTGCCGAGCCGCGCCGCAGCGAGCCCTGGCTGATCGCGAGGGTAAGCGAATCCATCACCCGCACGAACGGGATGATGCCGCTGGTCTTGCCATTCAGGCCGACCGGCTCGCCAATCCCGCGCACGTTGCCCCAGTAGGTGCCGATACCGCCGCCGCGCGAGGCGAGCCAGACGTTCTCGTTCCAGGTGCCGACGATCGCCTCAAGGCTGTCATCGACGCTGTTGAGGTAGCAGGAAATGGGCAATCCGCGGTTGGTGCCGCCGTTCGACAGTACCGGCGTAGCGGGCATGAACCACAGCTTGGAGATGTAGTCGTACAGGCGCTGCGCGTGCGCTTCGTCGTCGGCGTAGCAATCGGCCACGCGGGCAAACAGGTCCTGGTAGGTTTCGCCCGGCAGCAGGTAACGGTCGGTCAGCGTGTCCTTGCCGAACTCGGTCAGCAGTACGTCGCGCGACGCGTCGGTCTCAATCGTGAAGCGGCGCGGATTGACCGACTTGGAATCACCCTTGTCGGACTTGGCGACGGCCTTGACCGCTTCAGCCATCGCGCCGGCGACAGCTTCTGCGACCAGCTCGTCGCTGCCTGAATCTTTCCGGTCCATCTTTACCGCCTTATCCTCGATCGGAGCCGCTGCGGGCGCCACTGGAGCTGCCGGGGCGTCCAGATCCAGCGTAGTCGCATTACTGTTGTCGCCGAGACCCATCGCCGCATCGTCCCCGTTCCGAAAATCCATTTTGCCCCAGCCCCCGATTGCAATCCTGTCCGTATGTCCGGACGTACCGATGTTCCGCATGTGTTCGAATCGGCTGGTGGTCGCCCACCCTAGCAATTCGCACGCCTCAACAGGGAAAAACTTATCCCCTACCTGTCCCCAGGTCGGTCTTGCAGGGGCGTCGAACACAGCGATTCCGTATCCTGGCAGCGCCAAAGGGAATCTAGGTCTTGTGGGTAGCCCCCGCAACCCGACCACAACCAATAGTGAATCGGACCCGCGGGCGACGCAAGAGGGTTAAAGCACGATTAAGCCCGATCGAGGCTTTCAGGGACCGGTGTCTTGTGCGGGCAATACAGCGCGACGCGTGGGAGAGACTTGGCTGCCACGCAGCGCAAGAGTCAAAATGAGTTGTCCAAAATAATTTTTGTCCCCGGCCCGCTTTGAATCATTCGAATCCGGCGCCGCAACAATGCGTCGCCAAACCGGCGATCCGGGCAATCGAAGTTATGTCTTCGCTTCCGCTTGCAGGAGGGGCGTTGGCAGGCCGGCACCGAATCGACGCCCATTCCCACCCCTAACCCCTCCCGCAAGCGGGAGGGGAACTAGGCTTCCGCCCAGCGCCGCACCAGGTTGTGATAGATTGCGGTCAGCCGCAGCACTTGCGCATCGCCCTTGCCGCGATCGGCGCTGAGCGCCTGGATCGCCTGGTCGAGATCGTAGAGCATCTCGCGCGCGGCGTGGTCGGCCACCAGCGATTGCAGCCAGAAGAAGCACGACACCCGCTCGC
This sequence comes from Croceibacterium sp., assembly GCA_039920345.1. Taxonomy (GTDB): domain Bacteria; phylum Pseudomonadota; class Alphaproteobacteria; order Sphingomonadales; family Sphingomonadaceae; genus Croceibacterium_A. The sequence goes on along the minus strand of JBDSDZ010000105.1, from coordinate 5,359 downwards.
CGCGCGTCACCGGGGTCACCTGGTGGAGGCTGGTAGCAGGATAAAGCAGCAGGTGCCCGGCGGGCAGTTTATAGGCCTGGGTGCCGAAGCTGCTCTCGATTTCCAGTTCGCCGCCGTCATATTCTGCCGGGTCGGTCAGGAACAGGGTGGCAGACAGGTCAGTGCGGATGCGCGCGCCGGTGGCCTTGTGGAAGCGAATGGCGTTGTCGACGTGGAGTCCGAAGTTTTCGCCCCCCGCATAGCGGTTGAACAGCGGCGGAAAGACCGAATGCGGCAGGGCAGCCGACAGGAACGCCGGATTGCCCATCAGCGCGGCGCTCACTTCGGCCTGCCCTGTCCGGGTGGCCGGCGAATCTTCGGGCAATTGCCGGTTGTGCTTGACGCTTGAGGCTGCCGATCCGCTGGTGGCGGTCCCGTCGACCCATTCGGCCGCCAGCAACCGCGCGCGTAGCGCGGCGGCTGCCGTCGGGGTCAGGACTTCGGGTATCGTCAGCAGCATGGCACCCTCGCGACGCGGCGGCCTAGAAGGTGATCGAAGCGCTCACCGTGGCCTGCCGCCCGGGAGCGACATAGCTGAACGGTGTGCCCGAGCGATAGATCGCATCGTAATAGCGCTTGTCGGTCAGGTTGGTGACGTTGGCGCGCAGTTCGACCGCGTCGGTCAGCTTGAAGCGCGCCACCGCGTCGAACTTCCAGTAGCCGGGCAGTGAATTGGTGTTGGCATCGTAAGTGCCGCCGTAGATCCGGCTGCGGTACTGGCCCTGTACGCCAAACGTCAGCCGGTCGGTCAGCGCGTAGCTGGAGAGCAGCGCGAGGCTGTGCTGCGGTACATTGGCGAAGCGCTTGCCGATAGCATTGGGATCGGCGCTGTCGGTGATCCTGGCGTCGAGGTAAGTATAGCCGCCGAAGAGTGACCAGCGCGGGGTCAGGTTGCCGTTGACCCCCAGTTCGATCCCCTGGCTGCGCAGCGTGCCGACCAGCGCATAGTTGCCGCCGCCCAGGTTCTCGCGCGCGTTGTCCTTGTCGATGCGGAAGGCAGCGGCGGTGATCAGCAGGTGGCCGTCGGCCACTTCCCACTTGGCGCCCAGTTCCCACGCCTTGTTGCGTTCCGGCGCGAGGTTTTCAACCCCGACCACGCCGCCATAGGTTGGGCTGGTCGAATCGAGTTGCTCGCCGCTCGGGTTCGAACTGGTGGCAAAGCTGGCGTAAAGGCTGACGGCCTCCACCGGCTTGTAGAGTACGCTGGCCTGGTAATTGAGGAAGTTGGCGCTGGACTTGACCCGATACGGCGTACCGCGACTGACACCCGCTGCGGTGATGGCAAAGCTGTCCCAGCGCAGGCCGATGAGCACTTGCCACTGCGGCGTGATGTCGATGGTGTCGATCGCAAAGGCGGACACGCTTTCCACGTCGGTCGTGGCGGGCGGGACGCTCGTGTCGACAATCGCCGGGATGGTATAGCCGAGCACCGGTTTGGGATCGAACAGGTCGCGGGTGAAGCCGGTGGGGGTGCCGATCTGAGTGCCCTGATCGTTCTCGACAAACGCCGGGAAGGCATAGCGCAAGTTGGTGATCTGCTCGCTGCTGTATTCGCCGCCAATGACCGCGGTGTGGCTGATGCCGCCGGTGGCGAACTCCGCCGTCAGGGTAGTGATGTTGCCAACGTATTCGGTCTTGGCGTTGCGCTGCGGGCTGCCGGTATCGACCACCAGCTGGCCGGGCATGAAACCGGCGGCGAGGTCGGCGGCGTTCTGCGCCGGATTGGCCGAGACCACGCGCGGCGCGCGCGGCACGCTGACGACATAGCGGTTGGACACCTGGCCGTAGCGGCCCTGGCTGCGCAGGGTCACGCCTTGAGCCGGGCCCCATTCGACCGCAGCGGTGCCGATGTCGGCCCCGTTCTTGAGGAAATCGCGCCCCACCGCGCCGTAGAAGTTGTCGAAGTCGACCGCGTAGGGCTCGCCGGTCGTGGGGTCGAAGGGGTGGCCATAATCGCTCATCCCGTCGGCGCGGAAGTAGTAGTAGTCGCCCTCGAGGCTGAGCGTATCAGACAGCTGCCAGGCCGCCGCCACAGAGGCGCCCCAGCGCTCGCCATCGACATAGTCGCGTCCGGGGGTATCGCCGTTGTGGTAGAGGCCGTTGACGCGCACCGCCAGGCCAGGGGTCACTTCGTAGTTGGCGTCGATCGTGCCGCGCACCAGGTCGCTGGTGCCGCCGGTCAGCTCGGCGACCGCGAAATCGTTCATTTCGCTCGCGCGCTTGGACTGCAGGCCGACCGAACCGCCCGTGGTGCCGCGCCCGAAATAGGCAGCGGACGGCCCCTTGACGATCTCGACCTGCTCGACCGCGAAGATCTCGCGGCTGGAGACGCCGGGATCGCGCTGTCCGTCGATGTAGATGTCGTTGCGCGCCTCGAAGCCGCGGATGAAGATGCGGTCACCAAATGCATTGCCGCCTTCACCCGTGCCCAGCGTGACGCCGGGCGTGGTGCGGGCAAGGTCGCGGAAGCTGGTCGCGCCAACATCCTCGATCACTTCCTTGGGAATGATGGTGATCGATTTGGGGGTATCGCGCACGTCTTCGGTGAAGCGCCCGTCGGCCGAGCGGTTGACCTTGTAGGGCGCTTCGCGGTCGGCGTTGGGGTTGCCGTCGTCGAGCCGCTGCCCGGTAACCACGATCGGATCGCTGGATTCGTCTTCGGCGTGCGCGGCGAACGGCAGGAAAACGGCGCCCAGCGCCCCAGCGAGCAAGGCGGACTTCGCCGGCAAGGGGCGAAGTGAGTGGCGTAACATTGGAAATCCCCTTCGATGAGGGGCCGCTATTGCGAAGCGCTCGCAATCAGTCAACTGCTGTTGCGAATGAGTTGCAAATAAGGTGGAAGCGTTGGGCTTTCTCTTGCCTCCGACAGCCTTGGCGATAATCTCGCGCGTGATCTCCAGATTCGAAGGGCGAATTTCTCATGGGCAATGTCATCGGCGCCATTGTGGCCGGACTGCTGGTTGGCGCGGCGGCGCGGTGGTTCTATCCAGGCGCGGTCGAAATGGGCTGGCTGGCGACGATCGCGCTGGGCGTCGGGGGCTCGTTACTGGCGGGCCTGGTTACTACCCGCGGCCGACGCGAATTTCATCGCGCGGGCTGCCTCGCCTCGATCCTCGGCGCGATGGCGCTGATCCTTGCAGGACACCTGCTCGGCATCGGCTGAGCGCGGATCAGGCCGCGCGGCGGCTTTCCTTGCCGGCATAGAGTGAGCGGTCGGCACGCTGGAGCGCTTCGTCGAGCCCCTGGCGGCCTGCTGAGCGTATGTCTGCGATTCCGTAGCTGAAGGCGATCGGTTTTCCGTCGATCACCGCTTCCGGCCGCCGCATCAGCGCGTCGTAAATGCGTTCCACGACATGCCGCGCGCCATTCTCGTCAAGTCCAGGCAGGAAGATCACGAATTCGTCACCACCCCAGCGCGCAGCGATGTCGCCGACACGCACATTCTCGCCAATCCGGCGCACGATGGCGAGCAACTGCCGGTCGCCTTCGGCATGGCCGAGGCGGTCGTTGATGAGCTTGAACTGGTCGCCGTCGAGCATCGCGATCGCACCGGCGTGGCCTGCGCTGAGCAATGGCAAGACAGTTTCCTGGAAACCGCGCCGGTTGCGCAAGCCGGTCAGCGGATCGGTTCCAGCGACCCCGCGCAGCACATCCATCCGCGCGGACGTCGAATGCGCGGCGCGGGCGACTGATTCGAGTAGCCGTCCGGCCAAATCAGGGCCGCCGGCAGGCACATTCTCCACCATCTTGCCATCCTGGATCAGGCGCAGGTGCGTGGTGGCGATTTCAAATGGCCTGAGCATTCCGCGCAAGCCAAGTATCGCGGCCAGCGTCCCAGCAAGCGTGGCCGCCAGCAGGGCGAAGAAAACATCCCATTTCCAATCACCACGCACCGCCTCGAGGATTCCGAAACCGATCAGCGGGAAGTGGACCGAAGTGAAGCAGATGCTGAAGATGCGTAGCGCGTAACTGCGGGGGAACACAAACCGCGTCGCGTTGTAGATTCGCATAAGGGAGACCCTGCTGCGGACAGGCCGATTGGCCGCACATGTCGCCTAATGCAGATTAGTTACCGGGCGCGAAACTATCTTTCAGGTATTTTTTTGGGTGGATTTGCGCCCGTGCCGCGTCAGGGCACCAATACCGTGTCGCGCGCGACCAGTTCGGTGTCGGGATAGTCGAGGATAAAATGCAGCCCGCGGCTTTCGTGACGGCGCAGCGCGCTCTGCACGATCAGGTCGGCGCATTGCAGCAGGTTGCGCAATTCGATCAGGTCGGTGGTGACGCGGAAGTGGCCGTAATAATCGTCGATCTCATCGAACAGAAGCTTGATCCGGTGAGCCGCGCGCTCGAGCCGCTTGGTGGTGCGCACAATCCCGACATAGTTCCACATGAACCGCCGGATCTCGGTCCAGTTCTGCTTGATGATCACTTCTTCGTCAGAGTCGGTGACCCGGCTCTCGTCCCACTCGCGCACCTTGGGCACGGGTTCTAGGCTGTTCCAGCACTCGAGCACATCGTGCGCCGCCGCTTCGCCGAACACGAAGCATTCGAGCAAGCTGTTGGACGCCAGGCGATTGGCCCCGTGGAGCCCGGATTCGGTGCATTCGCCCGCCGCCCACAAGCCGGGCAGGTCGGTCCGCGCATCGAGCCCGACGAGAACTCCGCCGCAGGTATAATGCTGCGCCGGGACCACGGGGATCGGCCCCGTCGTCATGTCAATCCCGAGACCGAGCAGCTTTTCGTGGATGTTCGGGAAGTGCTCCTTCACGAATTCCGGCGGCATGTGGCTGATGTCGAGGTGGACGTAATCGAGCCCAAAGCGCTTGATCTGATCGTCGATCGCGCGCGCCACCACGTCGCGCGGGGCCAGTTCGGCCCGGTCGTCATAATCGGGCATGAAACGGTGGCCGGTCTGCGGATGCTTGAGCTGCCCGCCCTCGCCGCGCACCGCCTCGGTAATCAGGAAGTTCTTGACCTCGAGGTTGTAGAGGCAGGTCGGGTGGAACTGCATCATTTCCATGTTGGAGACGCGGGCGCCTGCGCGCCACGCCATCGCGATGCCATCGCCCGTTGCGCCGCGCGGAGCGGTGCTGAACTGGTACACGCGGCCCGCTCCGCCCGAGGCCATGACCGTGGCGCGGGCGGTGTAAGCGTCGACCTTGCCGGTGGCGGGATTGAGCGCATAGGCGCCCCACACGCGGCCGGAGCCCGAATAACGCTCCTCGTGGCGGCCGGTGATCAGGTCGATGCAGCTGCGTTCGGGCAGCAGCGTGATGTTGGGGCTTTCCTCAGCCGCCTTGAGCAGCGCAGCCTGCAC
>JBDSDZ010000104.1:0-11437 GCA_039920345.1 Croceibacterium sp. | reverse complement strand
ACGAACTGGTAGAGGTAAGCCGATTTGCCGATCCGGGCCTGCTGGTCGGCATAGAGATGCATGAACCAGGCAATGCCATCGGTGAACGGGCGCGCGGCAAAGGCCTGCGCTTCGGCGTCGGTTTTTGCCGGATAAGCCGCGAGGCCGGTTTCGGCCAGGTCGCGCCAGCGCTGCGGCGCGCCGGATTGCCAGCTCGCCATAGTGGTCGGCGCGCCGCCACCGAAGCTGCCGCCTTCGTTGCCGTTCGAACCGAGCAGCACGTCGACCTTGTTCTGGCGCCCTTCGGCAAAGGTCTTGGACATGTCTTCCGGCACGATCCAGCCATCGATGATGATGCCCTGGTTGCGCAATGTGGCGACCTTGTCGGCCGGCAGCGCCTGCAATTCAGCCAAGTTGTGGACACCCAGCGCCTCGAGCGCGGTGGTCGAGCGCGCCTCGAGCGCTTCACGTGGCTGCATCTTGGCGGCGGTGAGGCCGGCCCAGGCGCCGCTTTCGGAAATTGCCCGGTTGAACAGGCCCTTGGCGGCGGGCGAGCCGGTCAGCGCAGCGGTGATGCAGGCCCCTGCAGACTGGCCGAAGATTGTCACGTTGTTCGGATCGCCGCCAAACGCCGCGATGTTCTGTTGCACCCATTGCAGCGCGGCGATCGAATCCGACAGCGCCTGGTTGCCCGATGCATGATGCGGCGAAGCAGCGGTCAGGCCCGGATAGGACAGGAAGCCATAAGCCCCGACGCGATAGTTCATCGAAATGACGATCGCGCCCTTCTTGGCCAGGTTGGTGCCGTTGGCGAACGGCATCGAACCGCCGCCTTCGTTGTACGCGCCGCCATAGAACCAGATCATTACCGGCAGTTTCTCGCCCGCGCTGTGCGCCGGGGTCCACACGTTGAGGTTGAGGCAATCTTCCGACATCGGCGGCGAATCCGGCATGTCGGTTGCCTGGTTGACGCCGATCGAGCGGGTCTTGGCGGTCGGCTGGATGCAGGTGTTGCCCCACTTGGTTCCATCGAGGACGCCCGACCACGGCTGCGGCGCCTGCGCTTCGCGAAAGCGCAAGGCGCCAACCGGCGCCGCGGCGAACGGAATGCCCTTAAACACGCGCACGCCCGGAGCGGCCTCGGCCCCGCGCACGCTCCCTTGCGCCGTCTGCACCACGTCTGAAAGCATCCCGCCCGTGGCCGAGCCGACATCGCCGCCCGCCTGGGCGCAACCGGTCATGGTGGTGGCCAGCAGGGCGCAGGCAAACGCAGTACGAAGCGTGAGAGACTGGGTCATGAGCTATTCCTGGTTATGAAGCCCCGGCGCGGTGCGCGAGGTCGAAATCATCCTGGGCCTTACACTCTTGCCCAAATGGCAAGGGCGCACCCCGCGTGCATCGCCAGCCAGGCTGACGATGCGGCGGAGCGCGCCCTGCGCTAGATCGGCATCAGCCCTGCACCTTTGCAGCAATCGGGTTAGCGGCTGCCGCCACTTTCCCCGGCTGCTGCACGGTCGGCGGCGCTGGCATCCTGCAGCGTGCCGGCGCGCGACGAGGTGATGTAGTTGCGCACTTGCACATCGCCTTCGTGGCAGGCGTATTCGTAGAATTCGTAATTGCTGTTGCGAGTCCAGTCGAGCCGGGCGGTGAACGGCGCGGTGAACACTTCCGGATCGGAATAGGTCATCTCGTAAACGATCGAATTCTCACCCGTCGGGGTCAACCGTTCGACCACTTTGGCTTGCTCGCTGGTCGGGATGGTGTTCCATGGCGGAACCCCCATCGTCGCCATGTTGAGCGGCGAACCGTTGCGCGCGAAACGATCGGTGGTGGCGCTGTCACCGCTCTTGAGGTTGGTGGTCTCGATGACCAGCGTGTTGCCTTCCCAGTGGCCCACGCTGCTGCCGAGATAGGTCTGCACCGTTGCCGGCCAGTGCGCTGCTTCGCCGCTGACAATCGGAATCACCCGGGTGCCGAGCATTTCAAGCGCGATCGAGACGAACCCGGGCGACTGGTACACGCGGATGCCGTTGTTGTAGCGGAACGGCAGCATCGACGCCGGGAAACCGCGCGTGATGCACCGGTCCCACGAATCGAAATCGGTCACCCAGTTGTACTTGGTGTTGGGCGTCCAGCTTGAACGGCCGGCCTTGTAGATCGCGTCAGCCTGCGGCGTCAGCGGCGGCAACTGGCCGTTGGCCGGATCGACCAGCAGTGAAGTGCGGCGGCCCGACGCATCGGATTCGACCCAGTGGCCCATGCCGATGGTGCCGTTCTTGTCTTCCCGTTCGTACGCCGCAGTCGAACCATGCTCGCGCGTTTCGCGCTGGGCATATTCCTCGTCGTTGAGCCAGAAGCGGTTACCAAAGCTGGCCGGACGGTTCATCGGCAGGCTGGCGATGTTGTCGATCGGCCAGGTGCCGCGCAAGTCGGGATCGCCCCATTCGGTTTTCTTGGGCACATAGTTGTGCGGCACGGCCGGCATCGTGGTCAGGTCGGCCGGGACCGACTGGGCCACGGCAGTGCCGGTACCGAGCGAAGAAAGACTGGCAGCGGCGAGCAAGGCGCCCGCGACCGCAACACGGAAGGACTTTTGACGATTCATTGCGGCCTCTCCCTAAGCTGGCGCATTTTTTTGTTACAAAGTGACTCGGTTCCGGGGCGTAAGTTACACCCACCCGCCGGATTGTTGAAACGCGATTGCGGGCAAGGTCACTGCGACCCGCCGGCGGCTTGTGCCTGGGCGCGTTCGGCGCGCGAGGCGGTAATAAAGTTGCGCACCTGCACGTCGCCTTCATGGCAGGCGTATTCGAAAATCCCGAAGTCGTCGTCGCGCTTCCATTCAAGGCGCGCCGACCACGGGGCCGTGAACACTACCGGGTCGGTCCAGGTGAATTCGTAGACGATCTGGCCTTCGCCAACCATCGTGAAGCGTTCGGTCAACGTCGCCTGTTCGCTGACCGGGGTATCGTTTTCGCCCGGCGATCCGGTGGTACCGATATTGGTCGCCGAGGGGCCGGGCCGGAAATTAGTCGTCTCGACCACCAGCGTGTTGCCGTTTTCCCAGTGACCACGGCTTTCACCCATCCAGTTGTGGATCTGGGTCGAGATACCGGCGCGCCCGTCGGTCGGGATCATGCGCGTTTCGTGGACCATTTCCATCTGCAGCGCGACCACGCCGGGCGACTGGAAAATGCGCATCCCGTTGTTGTACATGAAGGGGAACATCGAGGCAGGCAGGCCGCGCGTGATGCAGCGGTCCCAGCTGTCGAAATCAGTCACCCAGTCAAACGGCTGGCCGCGCCGCCAGCTCGACCGCATTTCGGACGCCAGCTTGGTGCCTTCGGGGGTGAAGGGGGGCAGGCGGCCGTTCGACGGTGAGGTAATCCAGCTCGTCCGGCGATTGGCGTTGGCCACTTCGGCCCAATGGCCGATGCCCATTGTGCCCTGCTTGTCTTCGTTCTGGTAGCGCTGGGCCAGGGCCTGCACTTCCTGATCGCGCTGGGCGAATTCCTCGTCGGTCAGGTAGGCACGATTGCCGTACTTCGGATCACGCTGCAGCGGCGTGCGGCCGTTCAGGTGATCTATCGGCCAGCCGCCGCGGAAGTCAGGCTCGCCCCACGCGGTCATCGGTGCCTTGAAGTCGGTCGGCACGGCCACCAGCGTCGTCAGGTCGGTGTCCTGCGCCATGCTTGCCGAAGCAGGCAGGGCGCAGGCCGAAGCCGCCATCAACAAAGCCAGCGTGCGGCGCATCAGTGTGACCCAGCCGGCAGCGCGAACGTGACATAGCGGCTCGGCCCCGGCGTCGGATTGCCCTTTTGCGGAAACAGCCCGTCACCGCCGACCGGTAGCGTCACATATTCGCGCCCGTTGACCATGAACACGGCGGGCACGCCCTCGGTCGCGGCATCGAGCGGGTATTCCCACAACACCGCGCCGGTGGCGGAATCGCGCGCGCGGAACATGCGGTCACCCGCCGTGCCAACGAACAGCAACCCGCCGCCTGTCGCCACCGGACCGCCGCGCGGGGCCTGCGAGCCGACGCCGGTCACGCCCTGCGCTTGCAGCCCCAGGCTTTCGCCATCGGGGATGTGATACAGGATGTTGCCGGTATTCATGTCGTACGCGGTGAGGAACGAGAACGGCGGCTTGATCGCCACCATGCCGTTGCTCTGCATCATGAAATCGACCGGTGACTTGTACGGGTTCAGCCCCGGATTGCCGTTGGGCATCGCCGCCAGCGCTTCGGGCCGATTGTCCGGGTTGAGCTTGATTACCACCGGGATTTCGCGGCTGACCACGAAGAAGCGGTGGTTGACCGGGTCGACCGCGCTGGTGCCGAAGTTGGCGCCGCCATTGTGGCCCGGCAGTGAGACGGTGCCGCGCAGGCTGGGCGGCGTAAACAGCCCTTCATTGCGGCTGCCGCGCAGCTTTTCGACCAGCGCCGCCTTGTCTTCATCCGACAGATACGGGTTGATGTCCGCTTCGGTGAAGCTCTGACGCGCAAACGGCTGCGGCCAGGTCGGGAATGGCTGCGTGGGCGAAGCGTGTTCGCCCGGCACGTCAGACGCCGGGACAGCGCGCTCTTCGATTGGCCAGATCGGTTCACCCGTGCGGCGATCGAACACGAACACGAAGCCATGCTTGGTCGCCTGGATGACGACCGGGATGTCGCGCCCGTCCTTGTGAATGGTCATCAGCTTCGGCGCGTTGGGAACGTCAAAGTCCCACAGGTCGTGGTGGACCATCTGGTAGTGCCAGATGCGCTGACCGGTGCGCGTGTCGATCGCGATGATCGAGTTGGCGAACAGGTTATTACCCGGGCGGTTGCCGCCGAAGAAATCGTACCGCGCGGTGCCGGTGGGGATGTAGGCAATGCCGGTTTCCGGGTCGATCGTGAATTCCGACCAGTTGTGGACTCCGCCAAACTGCTCGCGGTCGGCGGCAGGCCAGGTGTCGGAGCCGAATTCACCCACCCGTGGGACAACGTGGAAGACCCACTTCCGCGCGCCGGTGATCACGTCATAGGCCTGGATGTCAGCCGGGGCCGAGGCATAGTCGTAAGCTCCGGCGGGCAGCGAGATCACCATCGTGTTCTCGAAGATACGGCCGGGGTTGTCGGTCATCAGCGGGCGCGGCGTCGGCGCGTGGCCTTCGGGCAGCGCATCGCGCATGTCGACCTTGCCGGCGGTGCCGAAGCTGGCGATGAACTGGCCGGTCTTGGCATCCATCGCGCGCAAGTAGCCGTCCTGCAGCATCATCAGCCGCTCGTCCGAACCATCGGCATTGCGCCAGTAGTTAAACCCGCGTCCGCTCATCCGGCCGGCTTCGGTACTCTTCCACAATTCGCGCCCGGTCGCGGGATCGAGCGCGGCAACCTTGTTGTCACCGGTAACGACATACATCCGCCCGCCTGCAACGAGGGGGTTGAAGTGGGTCGGCTGGCCTGCCCCGGTGGGATAAGTCCATGCCACCTGCAACTGGGTGACATTGGTTTTGTTGATCTGGTTGAGCGACGAATACTGCGACGAATCCGAACCGCCGAGATAGGCGTCCCAGCCGACGAAATCGAAATTGCCGGCTTGTACGGCAGGAGGCGTGGTCGAAGCGGTTCCGGCCCCCGGCATGGTGGCGCAAGCGGCGGACATCAGCGCCAGCGAGGCGGGCAACATGGGCCGCAAGGCGCGCAGCACGACCTGGTGACGAAACGACATTGCGCGCGGTGAAAAGACCACTCCCGGCTCCCTCTTTAGATAGGCCCGCCGATTCCGGCGTGTTCCCTAGCGCCAGCCTAGCCGAGAACGGAGGCGAACAACAAGGACGGATCGCGCCGAGTTTGACAAATTCCGAAAATCGAGGGGGGAGGGTCTATTCCGTCGCTGCCGCTGCGGCAGGTGCACCAGCCGGTTGCTCGTCCGTCAGTGGACGCGGGTGCGGACCGGCCTGGTTGAAGATTTGCGAGGCGGTGAACTGGCCTGCCGCATCGAGCGTCAACATGACATTGTCCAGCGAACGGTTCTGCCAGTACCAGCCGTGAATGCCGGCAAACGGGGCCACGTAGATCGCGCTTTGTTGCTGCATCGGGGCGATCACGAAACTTTCGGTCAGCTTGTCCCCGCCGTCAAAAGGATGCGAGTGCATGTCGATGTTGAGGACCTTCGGCGCGCTCCACGCAAAGATCATCGGCGCGCCCTGCGCGAGCGTGTATTTGAGCTCGATCCCTTCGTAGGGCAGCAGGTCCCACGTGAAGTGGTCGGTGCGGATGGGTACGCCCGGAAGCAGGCGCTGCCCGTTTGTCTCCAGGCCGCTGCGCAGGTCTGCTTCCAGGGCCTCGGCCGCAATCGGGCTGGCGAGGGGGAACAGCACGTTGGTCCGCGCCTGCCCACGCTTGAGGTAGATGTTCTCGGCCGCCCCGGATTGCGCGAGCCCGGTGAGCCCGGTGGCCTCGCCAAACCCGGTCAGGTCGATGCCGCGCTCTGCCGGAAGCACGAAAAACACCAGCGCGATGCCGGTAATGGCCACGGCAACAACGGCGCCCACCGCCACCTGCTTGCGCGAGGGCAGGGCGACTTGCGGGAGGGGTTGCACGGTCGAACTCATGACGCAAGGTATCCTGAAATCTGGAAGCCCGTAAGCACCACGCCCGCCGCCAGCAGCAGCCAGTTGGCAACAATCGCCCCGCGCGCAAAGCTGCGGGTCGCGCGCCACAAATTGAGCAGAACGACCACCACCGCCAGCGCGATCACCTGCCCGGCCTCGACCCCGATGTTGAAAGAGATGAGGTTTTCCAGCAGCCCGTTTTTCGACACCGCGAGGTCCTGCAGCTTGGTCGCCAGGCCCAGTCCGTGGAACAGTCCGAACACCAGCACGGCGGCCTTGGTGTTGATCGCCAGCCCCAGCTTGCCGAAGCCGCCGAGATTCTCGAACGCCTTGTAGATCACCGAAACACCGATGATTGCATCCACGATATAGCTGTTCAGCCCGGTCCCCAGCAGCACGCCGCCGAGCAGGGTGAGCGAGTGGCCGATGGTGAACATCGAAACATAGATGACCACGTCGCGCAGCCGGTAGAGGAAGAACACCACCCCGATGAGGAACAGGACATGGTCGATCCCGGTGACCATGTGCTTGGCGCCGAGATAGAAGAACGGCACCGGTGCGGGCCCGTCGATGCTTTGCACGTAGGCGCGGTTGGCTTCGGTCAGGTCATGCGCGAAGGCTTCGGCGCCGAACAGCAGCAGGAGTGTGAGCGCGGCGAAGCCAAGGTAGCGCAGGGTGTCGGCTTGCGGCAGGCGCCGGGCGAGAGCAATCATCCCGTGCCCCTAGAGTTTCAGGCCGAAGCGGGGCCCGACACCCAGCATCAGCAGGTATAGCGCGATTGTCAGCGCACAGCCGGCCAGCAAGGCCAGCCAGAACGCGGTGCCGGTGCGCAGCAGAGCCGGGATCAGAAGGAACATTGGCAGGCTCGGCAGGACGAACCAGAAGGTGGAGGCTGAATGCGCCGCCAGCCGGGCGGTATCGTGTGTGTCGCGCCACAGCCACAGCATCGTCAGCACCGAAACCAGCGGCAGCGATACCACCAGCGCGCCCCAGCCGGGCCAGCGCCGGGCGATCTCGGACGCGGCGGCGATGATCATGCCCGACAAGGCGGCCTTGATGAACAGGTAGAACACAGCGTTTAGGTTGCCGGGCCAGAGCTCGCCGCCGCCGCAGCGGCCGCTTCAGCTTCGGGGCCGGTGGTGGCGGGATAGACCATGTGGCAGGCGCTGCAGACGCTGTACATCGTGCCGCCCACCTCGAAAATCTTGTCCGGGTTCTTCTCGGCTGCCGCCGCTTCGGCCTGCTTGGCAACGTCGGACAGCGAGTTCGCAAACTGCTGCCAGTCATCGCCGCGGCCGTCGGAGTAGGCAGGGGTTTTAAGTAAGTCGGCGTATCCAACCAACTTGGTCGCCGCGTCCTTTACCTTCTGCCAGTCGGCATCGGTCTGCGGCAGGATGTCATGATTGCCGGTCTCATCGCTGACATACTGCACCGCATCCCAATAGGTCTGGGCTGTCGGCTGAACATCCTTGGCCATGAATTGCTGGACGGTCTGCTCCGGCGCCGCGACCTTGCTGCCGCAGCCTGAGAGCAGCACGATTGCCGCGAGCGTCAAACCTGACTTGATCATCCCGGTCTCCTGTTTCGCCCAAGGTAGCCGACCGCCAGTAGCTAGTCACCTTTGCATTTGGTGCAAACGCGAGCTGGTGAAATTGACAATGTCCGGCTACTGGCCCGCGCATACATCTGCAGTAAAGCTTGATTCGGCTATTGCCGCTTTGACCCAAGTCCGGTTTGACCGGGAAACAGTTCGCTTGAAAGGCATGCACGTTATGGTTCGAGTTTCGGCAAATTTCGGTAAGCTTGGCCTTGGCGCCCTGGCGCTGGCAACTGCGGCGATTCCGTTGGCGAGTGCGCTTGCCGCCGATCCTGCGCCCGCTCCGGCAGCGCTTTCGGCCGAACAAGTGGCCAAGGGCCGCCAGTTGTTCAGCGATAATTCGTGCGGCCAGTGCCACACGCTGGCCGACGCGAATGCGCAAGGCTCGGTCGGACCGGTGCTCGATGGCGACACTCAGCTCGACAAGGCGTTCGTGGTCGATCGCGTCACCAACGGTTCGGGTCCGATGCCCAGCTTCGGCTGGCTCGCCCCCGAAGATATCGACTTGCTGGCCAGCTACGTGGTGCAGGCCACGACGTAGGCCGCTGCCAGCTCTGCATTAAAAAAGGGGGCTTCGCGGCCCCCTTTTTCATGTCAATTGCCGGGTGTTCGCGCGGCCTGTGCGGTGCGGCTATTGGGGCCGACTTGCGCGTAATAGTTGGTCACCCCGTCAGGATCGTTGAGCCACACGGTAATGAGATCGAATCCGGTCAGCTTGTTGAGCGGGGTCTCCACTGCGATGTGGCGCGCTGCGCCGCGGGCTGCCGCCATCGGCGAATCCGACACGACATACTGGATGCCCGCGCTGCCGTTGTCCGGATGTGCGTTGTCGCCCAGGTGATAGACGAACAGCGTCGTTTCGCCGCGCCGGTAGGGATAAAGCGTGGTCCCGAGCACGGGGGCTGGTGCCGCCGGGAGCTCCTCAAGCCCCACGAATTCGCGGTAGAACGCGCGGCTCTTGTCCAGGTCGGAGGCATTGATGCCCACGCCCACGCCGCCGTCCGAATGATCCTTCCAGCCCGGTTTGGTCAGGAGCACGATCTGGAAGCCGCCCGGATCGGTCACCAGTGCCTGGCGAATGCCATCGCCGCGCATGACGAATTCCGGTTTGGGGAAACCCGCATCGACAAATCGCTGCTCGACCACGGCCGGATCCGGATAGCTGAGCACGAAGAAGCGGATTCCGCTGCCACCGGCATAGCCGCCTGCAAGGTCGTACTTGCGGTTGCCCGCCTGCCCGGCGGAAAGCTTGATCTGACCGCTGCCGACACCGGTCAGGATCATCTGCTGGGTGGCGGTCAGCTGGATCGGGTTGAGCGAGCGCAGCGACAGCGCCTCGGTATAGAACTTGACCATTTCCGCCGTTTTCTCGCGCGGGTAGCGGCGGAACACGTTGGCCGAATTCTGCGTGAACAGGTCGGCGGTCGAATGCATCAACTGCGCCTGCGTCAGTGTGCCGGGCTGGTAGGCCAGGTCGGTTGCGGCACTCATCTGCGCGCCTTCGGGTGTCGTGATCGTGGGCGGCGAGACCGGCTGCGCGGCGGCGCAGGCGGCAATGGCGAAAGTTGCCGCGCCGATCAGGATCGAGGTAAGCCGTGCCATGTAGTCTCTCCCAGTAGCCCCGCGCTTATTGCGGCAGCGCGAAGGCGATCAGTGCTTCGTTGTTGGTCGGGCGACCTTCGGGCGTGCGGCTCGACGGTGCAAGGCTCGATCCCGACGCGAGCACCGCGACATATTGCCGCCCGTCCTTGCCGCGATAGGTAATCGGGATCGTGAGCGGGGCATAATCGAGTTGCTTTTCCCACAGGATGTTGCCGTTGCGGGCATCGAAGGCGCGGAAATAGCGGTCCCCCGTGGCGCCGATGAACACCAGCCCGCCAGCCGTCGCAATCGGGCCGCCCGAACTGTTGTTGGCCCCCGTCTCCTGCTTGCCTTCGGGCAGTCCTTCGGTGATGCCGAGGCGGCTGGCCCAGAGGATTTCGCCGCTATTGCCGTCAACCGCCAGCAACCGGCCCCACGGGGGGCGGAAACACGGCAGGTTGAGCGTCTGCCCTGCGGCGTTCTTGAAGCTGGCCTGGAACGCCGAATAAGCGCCCGGGCCGATCAGGCTTCCACGGTCATAAGGCTGGTCGGATTCGTTGGCCCCGCGGCCATAGTCGCCCCCGCTCTTGCGTGGTTCGATCCAGCCGATCGAGCCGCCTTCCGAGGTGTTGACGAACACGATCCCCTTGGTCGGATCGGCCGCGCTGCCGCCCCACACCGATCCGCCGTTGTGCGGCATGTTGATCGAGCCGTGCGGCGCGTCGCCTTCCCTGTGCAGAAAGAACGGGGTGAAACTGCCCTGGTTGAAGAACGTCCCGCCATAGGAATCGAGCAGTGCATGGCACGCCGCCACGTGTTCGGGCGTGGTGTCATCGGCAGTCACGATATCGTCGGTTGTCCAGAGGCCGCGGTTGAGCTGCTCTGGCTTGACCGGGAAGGGCTGCGTCGGGCTGTACCATTCGCCAGGCACATCGGCCGAAGCGACCGGCCGTTCCTCGATCCCGAACACCGGCTCGCCGGTCTCGCGGTTGAGGATGTACATCAGGCCGGTCTTGCCGGTTTCGGCCAGCGCGGGGATCGTCTTGCCGTCCTTGTGGACATCCAGCAGCACCGGCGGCGCGGGCAGGTCCCAGTCCCACAGATCGTGGTGGATCGCCTGGAAATGCCACTTGTAGGCACCCGTCTGGGCATCGACCGCGACAATGGAGTTGCCGAACAGGTTTGAGCCAGGGCGGTCGCCGCCGTAATAGTTGGGCGAAGGGCCGCCAATGGTCATGTAGATGGTATCCGTCGCCGGGTCGGCGGTGGTGTACCAGATCCACATGTTGGTACCCGACCGGTCTTTCCAGCCATCGTCGAGCCACGTCTCATGCCCAACTTCGCCGGGCTGGGGCACGGTGTGGAACTGCCACAACTTGGCCCCGGTGCGCGCGTCATAGGCGCGGCTGTCGCCCGACGGGCCTTTTGAGTTTTCGGCGGTCTGCGCGCCGATCACCATCACGTTGTGATAGATCGAGGGTGGGTAGGGGTAGGGCGTGCCGTCGATTTCGATCGAGCCGCCGGTGCCGAACGTGGTGTCGACTTCGCCAGTCGCCGGATCGAGCGCGGTGATCGTGCTTCCGGTCGAATAAAACAGCCGCGGCTTGAGGCTACCTTCGCCGGGCCAGTAACTGACCGCGCGCCGCACAATTCCGCCGGTTACGGCATGGCGCCACAGCT
>JBDSDZ010000103.1:0-9945 GCA_039920345.1 Croceibacterium sp. | reverse complement strand
GCCCAGCGCGCCGCCGATGAACAGCGCCTCTTCCGCCCGGGTCATCGCGACATAGAGCAAGCGCCAGTGCTCCTGCCGCTCCTCCTCGGCCACTTGCGCTTCAGCCGCGGCGATCCGGCCGACTTTTTCCTCGCCGCGCAGGTCGGGCAGCGGCACGGTGCGCCCGCCGCCGCCGGGCAGTTCGTCGGTCAGTGTCAGCCCGCGCGTCGGCGAGCTGTCGGGATTGCCGGTCGCGTCGGCCAGGATCACGATTGGGGCCTGCAAGCCCTTGGCGCCGTGCACCGTCATCACCCGCACCATGCCCGCGCTGGCCCCGGCATCGCGCTTGAGCTCGCCCTCGCCGACGTCGAACCAGTGGATGAAGCCCTGCAAGCTGGGCGTATGCGCGGCGGAAAAGGCCAGCGCCGCGTTGAGCAGTTCATCGAGCGGGTCGTTGGCCTCGCGCCCGAGCCGCGCGACCAGTTTGCGCCGCCCGTCCCATGGCCCGACCAGCAGCCAGTGCAGCAGCGCTTGCGGCGGTTCGAAGTCGGCCCGGGCCAGCAGCGGATCGAGCAAGTCGCGCAAAACGGCCACATCGGCATGGCGCGATCGCCGCAGGTGTTCCCACAGCCCGACTTTGGGGTCGCGAAAGCCATGCTCGAGCAACTTCTCCTGGCTCCACCCGACCAGCGGCGAGACCAGCAGGTTGGCCAGGCTCAGGTCATCGAGCGGCTGCGCGGCAAAGCGCAGCGCGGCCAGCAAGTCTTTCACCGCCAGCGGTGCGCCCAGCCGCAACCGGTCGACCCCCGCCACCGGCACGCCCGCCGCGTGCAGGCGGGCGACGATCAGCCCGGCCAGTTCCTTGCGTTTGCGCACCAGCACCATCACGTCGCCCGGCCCGGCATTGCGGTGCTCGCCTTTGACCAGCGGGAAGCCGTTCTGGAGCCATGCCTGGACCTGGTCGGCGATCTTGTCAGCCATCCGCCGCTCGGGGGCCGAGACCCAGGTTTCCGGCCCGTCGCCCTCGTCGTCATCCTCGTCCGCCCGCGCGCTGACCGGCCGCCACAGGGTGACCAGACCCGGGCGCTCGTCACCGAAGTGGGCTTCGGGCGCGTCACGCAGGCCGAAATTACCCGGCCCGATCGCGCCAATCGCCTTGTCGACGAAATCGAGCACCGGCTTCGAGGTGCGGTACGAGCGGCCGAGCCCGAGGTCCTGCAATTGGCGTGCGGGGATGTTTTCGCGCAAGCTGGCCGCGTTGACCGCGCGTTCGGCCATCGCCCGCGCAAACCGCTGCTTGGCGCGCTCGAAATTCTCCGGGCTGGTGCCTTGGAAACGGAAGATCGCCTGCTTGTAGTCGCCGACCACGAAGATCGTCCGCAGCTTGCCGTCACGCTGGCCCACGCCGCTGAAAAAATCGTTCGTCAGCGCGTCGACGATCTTCCACTGCGCGGCGTTGGTATCCTGCGCCTCGTCGATCAGGATGTGGTCGAACCGGCGGTCGAGCTTGCAGCGAATCCACGCGCCGAGCCCTTCGGTAGAGAGCAACGCGGCGGCGCGGCGGATCAGGTCGTCGAAATCGATCAACCCTTCGCGTTCCTTGGCCGCGTCCCAAGCCAGCGCGAAGCGCCGCCCGACCGACAGCGCCGGGGTGAGCAGGTTGACGAGGTCGAGCAGCGCGGCGCGCTCGCGAATGGCATCGATGGAATCGCGCACCCGCTCGGCCATTGCCGCGTAGTTGGCATCGAGTTTCGCAAGCGAAGTCAGCGAGCGCGGACTGCCATCCTTGATGAACAGCGCGCGGGCCATTTCGTCATATCCCGCCGCCCGCACCGGACCTGCACCGCCCAGCCAGGCTTCGATCGCCTCGATGCTCTTTTGCGCGGTCGCGGTGCCCCACGCGCGGTTGACCTCTAGGCAGCGGTGCAGCGCGGCGCAGTCGAACACCCCGTCATCGCACAGCGCCTCGATCGATTCCGGCCCGGCATCGGCCTCGAGCCCGAGTAGCTGTTCGACCCGGTTGCGCAGCGGTTCCTGCCACGCGCCATGTCCGAACCACACGTCGCGCACCCCGGCGCAGCGCATCAGCCAGGCGCGCGCCTTGTCCGCGCCCATCCGCAGGCTGAGCCCTTCGAGCGCTTCGATGGGCGCGGTGTCGCCGGCCTGCTCCCATTCGACCAGCAAGTCCGCCAGCACCTGGTGCGAGAGCAATTCGCGGTCGCGGTCTTCCATTGGCTTGGTGCCGGGGACCAGGCCCGCTTCTTCGGGAAATGCCGCCAGCAGCCACTGCGCGAAGGCGTGGATGGTATCGATCCGAAGGCCGCCACCGGGGCAATCGAGCACGCTGGCGAACAGGGTGCGCGCGCGTGACAGGGTCTCGGGGAGCGGGTCCTCGCCAATCGCGATCAGGTCTGCCCCCAGCGCCTCGGGCTTCATCCGGACCCAGCGCGCGAGCACCGCGTTGACCCGCGTGGCCATTTCCGCCGCCCCGGCCTTGGTGAAGGTCAGGCACAGGATCTGTTCCGGCTGGACATCGCGCCGCAGCAGCAGTCGCAGCACGCGAGCGGACAGAACCTGCGTCTTGCCGGTCCCAGCCGAGGCCGACAGCCACACGCTGTCGAGCGGATCGACCGCCAGCGCCTGGTTGTCCTGCAGGGGAAACACGCGGCTCATCCCAGGTCCGTGATCCATTCGTCCAGCCGCATCAGCTGGTCGTAAGTGGCATAGTTCTTGGCGGCGGGGTTGAGCCGCGCGGTGAATGCCTCGTCGCCCAGTATCCAGCGGTCGAGCGCGTCGTGGAGAAACGCATCCGCCTTGGGCAGGAATTCATCCGGTGGGATGCCGGTCCGCTTGTTGCCTTCGAGGATCGGCGTGGTGACATAGCCGAAGCCGGTCTCGCTGGTTTTGCTGGCGCCGAGCGACCAGTATTCAAAGCGCTCCGGCTCGCCCCGCGCTTTCTCGAACGCGCCCTGCCGGGCCATCAGGCCGAGCGTGCCAAGCTGCAGCGCGAAGCCCGCCTCCACTTCCTTGCCGCTCGGCGGCGCGCCGGTCTTATAATCGACGATGGCGAGGGTGCCATCCGCTAGCACGTCGATCCGGTCGGCCTTGCCGAAGATTTCGATGCCCTTCACCTCCAGCTTGCCCCAGTCTTCGATCACCGTCGGAACGCGCTCAGGGTCGGCGGCAATGGTCGCTTCGACCCATTCGAGCGCCTTGAGCAACCGCGGCCGCCACAGCGCGCGCATCAGAGGGTGCGCATTCATCCGGGTCAGTTCATCGGCGGCCAGTTCGAACAGCGAGCCTTCGCGTTTGTGCCAGCGCTCGAGGATCTTATGCGCCAGCGTGCCCTGCCAGGCGGGCGTGGGCGCGGCATCAAGGCTGTCGAGCTCCCTCAGGCGCAGGATCGACGAGGCGTAGAACTGGTACGGATCCGAGCGCAGCCGGTCGAGCGCGGTGACGCTGATGCGCACCTTGCGCTGATCGGGCGACGGGCGCGGCTGAGGCTGCGGATGGCGAGCGGCTACGGGCGGTTCGTTGAGCGCACGGGCAAGCTCGACCGCTTCGGCCTCAAGATGGCGCGGTAGCAAGTCCTCACCCAGCAGCGCCTCGACCCGCAGCCAGAAGCGGCTGGCGATGGCCGGGCCGCCCGCATCGCGCCGGGCGCGGCTGAGCACCACTTCGGGCGCACCGAGCGCGCCGGCAAGATCATGCGCGGCGAGACCGATGCGGAAATCCGCCCCCGGCACACCCAGCGCGCGCAGCACGGCGGGCGCGAGCAGCGGATCGGTGGCTGGGGTGGCGGGCCAGGTGCCTTCGTTGAGCCCGGCGCAAATCACCAGTTCGGCCCGGGTCATGCGCGATTCGAGCAAGCCATAAAGCGCCACGCGCGGGTGCCCGCCATAGGGTGGGCGCACCGCGACGCGGTCCATCGCCTCGCGCAGCACCGCGGGCAGCTCAGCGCAGTCGAGGCGGGTTCCGACATCGGCCGCCTGAGTGCGCAAATCCTCGATGAAAGCCGACAGCGCGCGCCCGTCTGCCTGCGCCCACAGCCCTTCGCCGCACAGTACCTCGCCCGCAGCGATAAGCCGGTCGAGCTGGTCGGCGAGCGGGCTTTCGCCCGGCGCCATGAGCGGAGCGAGAATCGCTTCGACTTCGCCCCACCATTCGGTGACATGCGCCTCGTCAGCAGGCTGGCGGACCGGATCAAGTCCCGGTGCAAGGCGCGGTCCGCGCAGTTCGAGTTCGAGCGAGCGGGCGTTTTCGAGCCAGGCGGCCCGCCCCTGATCGCGCCGCACCAGCGGATGCTGCAGCAGCGCCATCAGCTGAACCGGTGCAGCTTGCTCCGCCGCTACTTCGGCGAGCAGCAGCAGGACCCGGCCCGCCGCCGTTTGCGACAGCGGCCGCCCGGCGGAATCGTCAGCTTCGATGTTCCACCGCCGCAAGTGCTGCGCCACCCGCGCCGCCAGTCCGCGATCGGGGGTAATCACCGCAATGCGCTGCTCCGGCTCATCGAGCGCTCGGCGCACCAGCAGCGCTATCGCCTGTGCCTCTTCCTCCGGGTTGGCGCTTTCCATCAACCGCACGCCGGCCAGGCGGCGCTTCTCGGCCGGCAAGTCGACCCACGCCTTGCTCGCGTCGGGCGGCAGGAACAGGCTCGAGATCGCATGGCTGCGTTCGGGCGGACCCTTGGCCTGCCCCGCGCGGTGCCACGGCTGCACTTCGTCGCGCGATATGCGCATCCGATTGAGCAGCAGCTTGAGGTGATACTGCGGGTGGGTAACCGCATCGCCGCGCGCCATCGGCGGCTCCGCATCGGGCGCGCCCGCATGGCCAAGCTCGTCCCACACCTCGCGGCTCATCGACAAGTCGAGGTCGGGCAGCACTACCGCGCCTTGCGGCAGCCGCGCGACCGTGCGCAGTAGCGCCGCCACGCCCTTGGCCGCGCTGGTGACTCCGGCGGCGACAATCGGTGTGGCCGGCGGCTCGGCCCGCCAGCGCCGCGCGGCATAGCGGAACAAGCGGTTGCGCCGGTCCGACGGATCGAATTCGCCGCGCGCCTTCAGTTCGTCGAGCCAGCGCGCCTGCACCCGTGCGAACAAGCGCAGGCTCTGCTCCCAGTGGTGCGACAAGTCGCCGAGCAGGTCGAGCACCCGGCCCTCAAGCAATTCCTCCGGCCCGATTTCCTCGACCAGCAGCCGGTCCATCGTCCGGCCAAGCTCGAACGCCAGCCGCAGCAGCGCGCTGCCCTTGGGCGCGTCCGTCCCGCGCTCCTCGCGGATCAGTTCGGCCAGCCGCAGCCAGCGGTGCGTGGGATCGGCGGCGGGCGGAATGTCCTCGCCGGCGCCGAGGGGGTCGAGCAGCGGCCCCAGCGTTTCATCGAGGTCGAGATCGCCCACCACCGCCATGCGCGGCATCAGCAGGCCGGCTCCGGAATGGCGGATAAAGGCCTCGCTCATCGTGCGCACCGCGCGCCCGCTTGGCAGCAGCAGGGTCAGGCGGGCGAGGCCGAAATCGGGTTCGGCGTATCGCGGCACCAGCCCCGCCACCAGCGCATCGGCAAAGCCGCGGTGAGCGGCGATCGAATAGACGTTGGGCCGGTCGGCCTCAGCCACCGGCAAGCACCAGTTCGGTTGGCGCTATCGCCTCAGGCGTGCCGACTTCGAACCACATCCCGGTGAAAACGCAGCCGTAGAGGCGGCCTTCCTCGATCGCCCGGGTCCACAGCACGTTGGTCGAGAACGGGCCCTCGGGCGGCTCGCGCAGCAAGTGCTTCGACACCAGTTGCACGCCGGTGAAGATGAACGGCGCGATGCGTCCCGACCGCCGGCGCGCCAGCCGCCCGCGCCCGTCCATGTGAAAATCGCCCTTGCCGGCAAAGTTGTGCGCGCCAGTATGCGGCACCAGCAGCAGCAGCGCGTCCATCGTCGCCGGGTCCCACGCCTGCGACAGTTCGTGAAACACGTCGGTCGGTCCGTCGATCCAGATATTGTCGCTGTTCACGCAGAAGAACGGATCGGGCAGCAGGTCCGCTGCCTTGATCATTCCGCCGCCGGTTTCGAGCAGCAGATCGCGCTCGTCCGACACGGTCACGCGGGGCGCGGTGCGCGACGCGACATGGGCTTCGACGGCGTCGGCCAGGTAATGCACGTTGACCACTGCCTTGGCGATCCCGGCCTCCGCCAGCCGGTCAAGCGCATGATCGACCAGCGGCCTGCCAGCGACCTTGATCAGCGGCTTGGGCAACGTGTCGGTCAGCGGCCGCATCCGGGTGCCGAGCCCGGCTGCGAGCACCATCGCGCTATCGGATGCGAGCGGCGTCACTGAATCTCGCCGCCGCCGGTATCGCGCACTTCGCGCGGGATGTTGGCGGCAAACCAGTCTGCCACCGGCGCCAGCGCAGGATGCGCCAGGTCGCGCTCCATCGCATCCCACACGCGCGGGATGAAGGCGAGGTAGCGTGGCTTGCCATCGCGCTTCCACAGCCGCGCAAAAATGCCCACGATCTTGGCATTCCGCTGCGCGCCGAGCCGCGCATAATCGGCCTCGAAATCCGCATCGGCGGACACGTTTGCCAGGTAGCGGTCGAGCATCCGCCGCTCTAACCCCGGATCGACATCGCGCCGCGCATCCTGCAGCAGCGAAACCAGGTCGTAAGCCGGGTGCCCAACCAGCGCGTCCTGGAAATCGATCAGCCCCTGCGCGCCCGCTCCGTCCGCACCGGGCGCAAGCAGCATGATGTTTTCCGCATGGTAATCGCGCAGCACGGTGACACCCGGTTGCTGGCGCGGCAGCATCGGCGCCAGCACCGCGTCCCACGCGGTGACCCAGCCCGCCTGATCGACTTCGATGCCCATCAAGGGGCAGTACCACTCGGTAAACAGGCCCACTTCGCGCTGGTACACCTCCATGTCGTATGGCTCGAACGGTCCCGGCGGGCACGCATGAAGCGCCACCAGCGCATCGATCGCGGCCGCATAAACCACGTCTTCGGCGTGGTCGTTGGCATCCAGCCAGTCGCGCATGCGGTCGTCGCCGAAGTCTTCGATCAGGACCAGCCCGCGCGACTTGTCGGCGGCGTGGATGGCCGGGCCGCGCAGGCCCTGCTCGCCAAGCCACTGGCCGACATGCAGAAACGGCCCCGGGTCCTCGTGCGGCGGCGGCGCGTCCATCAGCATTGCCTTGCGCTCGCCATCGCGGACCCGAAAATAGCGCCGAAAACTGGCATCGCCCGGCAGCGGTTCGACCACCGCCCCGCCCCAGCCAGCATCCTCGAGGAAGGCGTCGAGGCCTTCGGGCAGCGTGTCGCTCATGGCAGGCGCTCTAGCCATTCTGCACCCGGTTCGACAATCGCCCGCCGCCCGCTACCCGCAATTTCCAGCCGGATTGCAAGGCAGCCCGGCTCATTGGCGAAACCGCCGGCGTTTTCCGGCCACTCGGCCAGCAGCACCGCGCCTTCGCGGTAGTCGTCGAGGCCGATCTCTTCGGCCTCAGACGGCGACTTGAGGCGGTAAAAATCGGCATGGACCAGCGGCAAGCGCAATGCCGGGGGCGAATAGGTTTCGATCAGCGTGAAGGTGGGTGACGGGACTTCGCCAGCATAGCCCAGCGCGCCGATGATCGCGCGCGCCAGCGTGGTCTTGCCCGCCCCCAGCCCGCCCGACAGCGCAACCACGTCGCCGGGCCGAAGCTGCCGGGCGAGTCGCGCACCGAAGGCGTCCATCGCCGCCAGGTCCGGCAATTCGGCAATCACGGCAGGATGATCGTCGCCGTCGTGCCAACGCCCTTTTCGGACTGCACTTCGAGCCGGCCGCCATGCCCTTCGATCAATTGCCGGGCGAGCGGAAGGCCGAGCCCGCCGCGCTTGCCGTCGGACTTGCCGCCGGGGCCGAGCCGGTGCCCGTCGAGCGCGCGGGCCAGCTCGCTCGGCTTCATCCCGTCACCATTGTCCGAAATCACGATCCGCAGCCCCTGCCGCCGCCGCGACAGCGCCACCAGCACGCGGCCGCCCGGCGGTGTCGCCCCAATCGCGTTGTCGATCAGGTTGCCAATGGCGCGGCCGAGCTGGCGCGAATCGGCCATCACCGTTCCGGCCGACCGATCCCCGCGCAAGTCGAGCGTCAGCTCGCGTTCCTCGAGAATCTCGGCCCGCTCGCGGGCGACCTGCGTGATAAACGGCATCAGTTCGATTTCATGCGTCGCAATCGGCAGCAGCCCGGCTTCGCTCTGCGTCAGGTCGAGCACGCTTTCGATCTGCGCCCGCAGCCGTTCGACCGCCGACAGGATCGAAGCGACATAATCCTGCGCCTGGTCGGTCAATTCACCCGCCACGCCCGCCTGCAACAGCTCGGCAAACCCGCCGATGGACGTCAGCGGGGTACGGAATTCGTAAGACATATTGGCGAGGAAGCGCGTCTTCACCGCGTCGGCTTCTTCGAGCGCGGTATTGCGTTCGCGCAGCGCATCTTCGGCCTTCTTGCTGTCGGTCACATCGAGCACGGTGAGGAGGCCATTGCCATCGGGCAGCGGGACGCCGGCAAATTCGAGCGTGCGCCCGTCGGCCAGTTCGACCTGGCCGCCGCGCTGCTGGCGGTCGAGCGTGGCGGCGCGCACCACTTCGCCGATCGCCTGCCGCTGGGCCGGGCGCGCAAGGCGCGGGCCGATGTGTTCGAGCAGGGTCTCGATCCGCGGATGTTCGTTGAACCATTCTTCGGGCAGGCCCCAGATTTGCGGGAACAGCCGGTTCCACAACTGCATCCGCCCATCGGGCGAGAACACCGCGAGCGATTCGAACAGGCTGTCGAACGTCGCGGTGCGGGTGCGCAGCAGGGTATCGCGCACCGCCGACAGCGCCAGCTGCTCCGAGCGATCTTCGGCCACCATCACCAGCCCGCCATCGGGCAGCGGCTGGGCCACGATCCGCAAATGCGTGCCGTCAGACAGCGTCCAGGCATCTTCGGTCGGCGCCCCGGCGGTAAACCACCCGCCCAGTTCGCGCCGCCACGCGGGGAAGTCGCGCGCTTCGGGCAACCTGTCGGAATCACGCGCGGTATCGAGGAAGCGGTCGAATTCGAGCGGGTCGAGCCGGGCCGAGACAGGCAGCGCGAAAATCCGCTGGAACGGCTGGTTGGCAAAGGTCAGCTTCCGCTCGCCATCGAACTGCGCCACCCCGATCGAAAGCTGGTCGAGCATCGAGCGCTGCGCTTCGCGGAAAGCGCGGAAGACGCGCGCCTGCTCCTCCATCTCCTCGATGTCGATCGCGTATCCGGCAACGCCTTCCTTGCCCAGCGGCAAGTCGCTGATGCGCAAGGTGCGGCGCTGCGAGCCGACGGTGGCCTGGACAATACGCTCGACCGGCAAGTCCTTGTCGCTCGCCTGCCGCGCCACTTGCGCCGCGTTGAGGCCGTCGACCGGTTCGATCAGTTCGATCTGGTTCTTGACCGCTTCATCCGCGCTGGCGCAGCCAACCGCCTCGACATAGGCGCTGTTGACCAGCCGCAAGTGCATGTCCGGCCCGCGAAACCACATCGGCATCGGCGCGGCTTCGATCAGGCCCACCAGCGCGGCGAAATCGTTGCGCGCGTGCTCGGTCTGGGCGCGCAGCCGGGCCAGTTCGCCCTGGCTGTCGGTAAAATCGAACCACCACACCAGCGCCGCGCCGTTGGGCGAGACCACCGGATCGGCCAGGTGGCCGCGCAGCGCGAGGCTCTTGCCCGAACCCTTGGGCGTGGCGACCATGCGAAACGGGGCGGCGGTTTTCTGCGTCTTGCGCACCAGTTCGCGCAGCTGCTCCAGATCTTCTGGCTGAAGGCCCGTGTCGCCGCCGCCGAGCTCGCTGATAAAACCGGGCAACTTGGGCAGGCCGAGCCACGCGGCGAGCCGTTCGGGTCCTTCGATCCGGCCATCCGCCTTGACCAGCAGGGGAATCGCCGGCGAATCCTCGATCATCCGCGTCAGCCGCCGCGCCGT
>JBDSDZ010000102.1:0-36065 GCA_039920345.1 Croceibacterium sp. | reverse complement strand
CTAGGGCTTGCGCGCCTCTTCTTATTCTGGCCGGGCTCGGGGAACTCAACCCCTTCCCGGGGCGTCTGTGCGGTATCGAATTCCCGCATCGGAGAGACCCCATGAAGAAGTTCGCCATCCTGTCCGCCTCGGTTGCCCTGCTCGGCCTGTCCGCGTGCGGCGGCTCCACCACCGAAGCGACCCCGTCGGGTGACAGCACCACGGTGGTGCAGAGCGACACCCTGCCGGTGCCGAACGCAACGGTCACCAACACCACGGTAATCGATCGCACCCGCGATCAGGGTGACAGCGTGACCATCGATTCCAAAGGTGTGCGCGCCACGGTCGGCGACGGCGGCACGACGGTGACGACCGACATCAACAAAAACCCGTCGGTCACTGTCCACGAGAACTGACCGCGCAGGGCGTACCTGCGCCTCATCGCCGGTTCATCCCGGGACTGCTAGGACCGGCGAAGTGCCCGGAATGGCCGCCTTAACCCCCAGCCTTAACCCCCAGTGGCGGGGCGGCAGCGATTCTGCTACGGGCACTCGCCAGGCAAGACAGGAATGAACACAGTGTCGCAACAGGTTGTCGGTGCGGTCGACGAAGCCGCCCTGCCGTTCTGGAAACGGTCCCACTACCTCGACCGGATGACTCTCCGGGACTTGGTGGTGGCCTATTTCCAGCACTACACGATCATGACTTACCTCGGCCTGACGGTCCTGTGCCTGGTCGGCTTTGCGCTGCGGCCCACGGGCGTGTGGCAGACACTCGCTTCGATCGCGGCCGGCGTGCTCATCTACCCGCTGGTGTGGCACATGCTCCACCAGCACATCCTGCATTCGAAATGGATGTGGAAGTCGCCTCTGCTGGCGCCGACGTGGAAGCGCATCCATTACGATCACCACCAGGATCCGAACGATCTGTCGGTCCTGTTCGGCGCGTTGCACACGACGCTGCCGACGATCGCCATTGCGACCTTGCCGATCGGCTGGTTGATCGGTGGTTTCGGCGGGGCGATGGCGGCTTTTGCCACGGGCCTGCTGACCACCTGCTATTACGAGTTCATGCACTGCATCCAGCACCTGGCGTTCAAACCCAAGGCCGCGTGGGTCCAGCACATGAAACAGCGGCACATGGAACATCACTTCTTCGACGAGAACGGCAACTTCGGCATCACCAACTACGTGTTCGACCGGTTGCTGAAGACCTACTACGAAAAGAAGGATCGCCCGAGCCGCTCGCCCACCGTGTTCAACCTCGGGTATGATGAGAACGTGGCCAAGGTTTACCCGTGGGTGAAGGACCTGTCCGGCGGTATCGCCAGCGGTCATCCGCGCCGCCGCGTGCTCGCGAAGGAAAACGCGTCCGCCAACTGAACCGGGCGATTGACGGCAAGCCTGCTGCGGCAGTAGCGCGCGCTCACGCACCTTCGGAGGGACGATGTCGGATATTTCGGTAGAGCCGGTTGCGGGCAAGCGCGATTTCAACGCGTTCATCGACCTCGCCTATCGCCTCAACAAGGGTGATCCGAATTGGGTTCCGCCGCTTCGGACCGAGGTGGTCGAACTGCTGACTCCGGGTAAGAACCCGTTTCACGAACACGCCAAGGTGCAGCTGTTTCTCGCCCGCCGGGGCGGCAAAGTGGTTGGGCGCATTTCAGCGCATTATGACGAACTGGCGCTGACCCAGCCGCCCGAACAGGGCATGGGGCCCGGCACCGGCAATTGGGGCATGTTCGAAGCCGAAGACGCCGAGATCGGCCATGCGCTGATCGCCCGGGCGGAACAATGGTTGCGCGAACAGGGCATGACCCGCGTGCTGGCGCCGATCAGTCTGTCGATCTGGGAAGAGCCGGGGCTGCTGGTGAAGGGCTTCGACCATTCGCCGATGGTGATGATGGGCCACAACCTGCCGCAGTACCAGGCGTGGATCGAATCCGCCGGTTACACCCACGCCAAATCGCTGCTGACATACGACCTTCGTGTCGAAAACGGGCTCCCCCCGTTGATCGACCGGATTGTCGCGTCGGGTGAGCGCAACAAGCGCATCACCGTGCGCACCGTCGACCTGAAGCACTTCGATCGTGATGCGGCGATCTTCATCGACATCCTCAACGACGCCTGGGCATCCAACTGGGGCTTCGTGCCGTTCACGGAAACCGAGAAGGCCTACGCGGGCAAGCGGCTCAAGCCCCTGATCCTCGAAAAGACCAACATGATCGCCGAACTGGACGGTGAGCCGGTAGCCTTCATGATGGCCTTGCCCGATCTGAACGCGATCCAGAAGCCGATGAAGGGCAAGCTGTTCCCGTTTAACTGGATCAAGCTGCTGTGGTGGCTGCGCAATCCGCAGGACGCCGGATTCCGCGTGCCGCTGATGGGTGTGGTCAAGCGGTTGCAACACTCGCGCCTGGCCAGCCAGCTGGCTTTCATGATGATTGAGTACATTCGCCGCGTGGCGGTGGCCGACCACGGCACCACTCGGTCCGAAGTGGGCTGGGTGCTGGATGACAACCAGGGGATGATCGCGATTGCCGATGCTATCGGCGGCAAGGTCAATCGCGAGTATGTGATCTACAGCAAGCAGCTATAGCGCTTGCCGGGCTGGGGAACTGCAAGGAGTCGGTTCCGTTCTAGCCTTGCGAGCCGTATGTCGCATCGCCGGGGACAGACATGAGCCGCACCAAGCCCAAGAAAGACAACAAGTACCGGCTCGGCCGGGTGCTGGTGGTGGAAGACGATCCGGTGCTCGCGATGGGCATCGAAGCGGCGCTGCAGGACGTCGGCGTGACCGACATCGTGATTTGCCCGAGCATTGCCAGCACGATGGACGCGCTCGAGGAAAAAACGCCCGACGCGATGGTGATCGATGTCCACCTGGCCGATCGGGATGACGGCTGGGCGATTGCCGAGCTGGTCGACATGTTGGGGCCCAAGCGCCCGCGGATCGCGTTTTCGACTGGTGCGCCGGAGGACATCCCGCCGGAAATCGCCGAAATGGGTCCGATCTTCGAAAAGCCGTATGACCCGGCGGAACTCGCACGCGCGCTGGTTAGCGATGATAACAACGGTTTCTTCGCGCGACTGCGCGGCGCCATTTCCTGATTTGCTTTTAGTTGCTTGGGTTTGGCCGGGTCTTCCGGCACGCCTTGCTGCGTGCCTCTGACTAAAACCGAACGGGCAAGAAAAAAGGCCTTCGCTCCTGTGAGCGAAGGCCTTTCGGGATCGTATCACCAGCCGCTTGGACGGGAGGGGGGGTCTCGGCGGTGACAATGGGATAATGAGCAGCCCGAAACCTAGTTCCCGACCCCCAAAAATATTTTGAAAAAAGGCTCTGCGGGTTTGCGAAGCGCGCCGTCTCGCGCCATGCAGATTCGCAACTATGGCTGGTTTCACAGTTTTGGAACAACGGTCGCCCGCAGGCGTTTAGGCGACGAAGTTTTTCCGGGAAGGGGTTTTATGTCGATTGGGGCCGAAGTCGCCGCACATCTTCCGTTTCTACGCCGCTACGCGCGCGCCCTCACCGGGTCGCAATCCACCGGCGATGCTTTCGTAAAAGCTACGCTTGAAGCCGCGCTCGCGGATCAGGACCTCGCAGACTCGCTGCGCGGCGGCCGGGTCCCGCTGTACAGCGCGTTCAACAAGGTGTGGTCGAGCGCGTACATGGAAGTCAGCGCTGAGCCGGCTTACGGCAGCCTCCACGAAACCGCCGCACAGGACCAGCTGCGCAAGATTACCCCGGTCAACCGGCAGGCGCTGCTCTTGACCACGGTCGAGGACTTCAGCCCGTCCGAAGCGGCCGAGATTATGGACATGTCGGAAAGCGACGTCGCCAGCCTGGTGCGCGAAGCGGTCGAGGAAATCGAGCGCGAAACCACCACCAGTGTGCTGATCATCGAGGATGAGCCGCTGATTTCGATGCAACTCGAAGACCTCGTGCGCTCGCTTGGTCACGAGATTTGCGGCACCGCCGCCACCCGTACGCAGGCGCAGCAGATCGTGGCCGATCAGACACCCGGCCTGGTACTCGCGGACATCCAGCTGGCGGACGGTTCTTCGGGCCTCGACGCGGTGGACGATATCCTGGCGATCGGTTCGGTGCCGGTGATCTTCATTACCGCCTATCCCGAACGCCTGCTGACGGGCGACCGCCCCGAACCGACCTACCTGATTACCAAGCCGTTCCAGGAAGACACGGTGCGCGCGGCGATCAGCCAGGCACTGTTCTTCGGCTCGAGCCGCCCGCTCGGCTGAACTCCGATTTGATGCTAGGGGCGGGTCGATGGCCCGCCTCAAGCTCAAACTCCAGCTATACTGCGGCGACGAGATCGCCATGGGACCGGGCAAGGCCGACTTGCTCGATGCGATTGCGCGCGCCGGCTCGATTTCCGCTGCGGCCCGCGAACTGGGCATGAGCTATCGCCGGGCGTGGTTGCTGGTTGATACGATGAACCGCTGTTTTGCGGTGCCGCTGGTCGACACGCAGCCCGGCGGCGGCAAGAGCGCGGGGGCGCGGCTCAGTGTGGCTGGGGAAGCCGCGCTGTCGGCTTACCGGGCATTATCGTCGCACGTTGAGGACGGCGTTTCGGGCGCGGACTTTGCGTTGCTTGAAAGCGCCATCCGCGACGCTCCGCTAACTAGCTAGTCACGGCGCGATCAGCACTTTGCATTGGCGGGTGCGGGTTTTCAGCGTTTCGAACACCGCCGGGGTATCGGCCAGCGAAATGGTGTCGGTTACCAGCAGGCGCGGTTCGATGGCGCCGCCAGCGAGCGCTTCGAGCGAGGCTTCGTATTCGGGCACGGTGAAGAAGGCGCTGGTCACCAGCCGCGCTTCCTTGCTCAGCATGGCAAAGCTGTTGAAAGTGTCGGGCCGGGTGCACAGGCCGAGCAGCAGGATCGTGCCGCGCGGGGCCACCTGCTCCACCGCCTGCGCAATCAGGCCGGGGATGCCGACGCATTCGAACACCACGTCCGCCTTGCCGCCAAGTCCGCGCTCGGCGCCGCCGACAGGGTCCGCCGGATCGACCACGAACACATCCGCGCCCATGCCGAGCGCGCGGTCGCGCTGGAAATCGGCGACATCCTGCACCGCCACGCGGCCCGCGCCCATGCGTTTGGCCCAGAATGCCACCGCCAGACCAATCGGCCCGCCGCCCAGCACCAGTACCTTGTCGCACGGCTTGAGGCCCGCGAGATTGACCCCGTGCAGCGCGACTGCCAGCGGCTCGATAATCGCGCCGTCAGCCAGAGAAATGTCCGCGCCCAGCTTCACGCACTGGTTGGGCCGGGTGACCGTATATTCCGCATAACCGCCGCCCTGCAGCCCGAACCCGGCGCACCACTGCACTTCGCCCTTGCGGCAGTGCTCACAGTGGCCGCAGCTCTTGAGCGGGATGACCGAGACGAGATCGCCGGTCTTGAGGCCGGTGACCTCGCGGCCCATCCCGACCACTTCGCCGGCAAATTCATGCCCCAGCACATCGCCCTGCTGGCAGCCGTAAGCCGCATCCTCGGTCATGTGCAGGTCGCTGCCGCAGATACCGCAGCGCGCCACCTTGACCACCACCTCGCCCGCACCCGGCGTGGGATCGGGCAGCGTCTCGAGCGCAAGCGGCTGGTGCAGGTCCTGGAATACGACGGCTTTCATGTCAGGTGTTGAGCGGCTTGACCGGGCCGAGTTGCATGCCTCCGTCGATCATCACATGTGCGCCGGTCATATAGCTGCCGGCGTCGGACGCGAGCAGCAGCGCGAGCGGCTTGATCTGGTAGGTTTCGGCCATCCGGCCTACCGGCACCAGATCGTCCCACGCGGCTTTGGCAGCAGGGTTCTTCTTGACCCAGCCATCGCCGATATTGGTCACGAACGGGCCCGGCGCGATGGCGTTGACGCGGATGCCGTAGGCGGCGAGTTCATAGGCCGCGTGGCGCATGAAGTGCTTCACGCCCGCCTTGGCTGCCATGTAGGGCACGCCCACGATCGCCTCGTTCACTTCGGCGGCGTTGGAGCTGGTGATGACGATCGCACCACCGCGGCGATGTGTATTCGCCTTCATCACCCGCGCCGCCTCGCGCACGGTGTGGAAGACGCCGGTCAGGTTGATGCCGATCGATTTATACCACGCCTGCGGATCGTACACGTCGATCTGGCCTGCCGGGTTGCGGTCGTTCTCCGGGCTCCAGAAGCCGTTGCCGACATCGAGCCCGGCGTTGGCAAACACGATGTCGCAGCCGCCAAAGGCCGCCACGTGGTTGTCCATCGCGCGGGCGACCTGGTCGAGCTGGGCCACGTCGCACACGTCGAAGCGGGCTTCGTAGCCGGCCTCGGTCAGCCGCTTGGCTTCGCGCTCCGCCCCGGCCGCATCAATGTCGGTCAGCGTCACTTTCGCGCGAGCCTCGGCCATGCACTCGGCATAGGCGAGGCCGATACCGCTGGCGGCGCCGGTGACCAGCGCTGAGCGCCCGGTGATGTCGAACTGGTCGAGGGTTTTGGGGTCGGCCATCGTCGTCCTTTCAAACCACATTTTCCGTCATCCCGGGCTCGATCCGGGATCCCGCTTCCTTTTCCAGCGCCGCGCCGGGAGAAGAGCGGGACCCCGGATCAAGTCCGGGGTGACGGCTGAAAGAGGTGTGCTTCTACAAATAGAGCTTGGGGTTCACCGCGATGCCCTGTTCCTGGCAGTAGCTTTCGTAGTGGTTTATCATCCACCACACGTCGCCGGTTTCGACCAGCACCGCGTTTTCGTCATAGAATTCGATCGGGCCTTCCATCCACCCGAACAGCTTGCAGCCATCGGGATGTTCGGTGACCAGCGTGTGGCTTTCGCCCGGCACTTCGAGGATCAGCCCACCGGGCGTCGCGACCCAGTCATACTCAAGGTAGCGGACGCTGCCTTCGAGTACGACCATGGTGATCGTGCCGCGGTGCATATGCGTGCCGATGGTGCCTGGGCCCTTCATCCACAGGATGTTGGAGAACAGGTTGCGGCGCACATCGAAGCTCAGGTGCTTGATCGCCGCGCCAGGCCCGAACGGGACCCACGGGCTGTCATCGTCGGTTTGCGCATCGACATAGCGGCCGCCGGGTGAATACCGGGTCACCAGGTCGCGGAATGCGAACGGGACGTCGACGATTTCCTTCTTGGTCGACGGCGGGGCTTTCATCTGGCTGGCCATGGGGGGCTCCTCTCAGCGGATCAGGGTATCGACGTAGTCGGCGCCGATGCCGCACGCCGCGTAATGCTCGCGCGCGGCCTTCATGTAATCGAAAACGTCGTAGTGGCCCACGGTGTTGCCCTGTTCGTCGAGCCACATCAGCGGGCCAGAGACGACGAAGAACACCTTCATCGGATCGGGATGCTCATAGCTCACCAGCGTGTGACTCTCACCCGGCGTCTCGAACACGAAATCGCCTGCGGTCGCAGTCCAGTCATGCTCGAGATAGGCCCACTTGCCGCTGATCGTGTAGGCCCAGATTGGCTGCGGGTGGTAATGCCGGTTCACGATGCAGGCCTTCTTGGCCATCAGCACATCGGCCCACATGTTGCGCGTCGGGCTGATCCACACCGGCTTGGAGTAGACGTCCTCCACGATCGGCACCCACAGCCGTTCGTCTCCTTCGGCGATCTTGGCCATGTAGGCTTCGGGCATGGCGCCTGGGCGCAGCGAATGCGGCACCGGCTTGGTGCCGGCCCAGGGCTCGGTGGTGGGAGCTTCGGGCATCAGGCGGCCTCGAAGTTCTCGCCGCGCTTGCGCAACGCGGCCGGCGCGGTTTCCCTAAGCCCCATGGCAAGGAATCCGCTGATCACCGCGAGCACCAACAACATCCACAGAAAGGTCTCGTTGCCGAACATGTCGTTGAGGCGCCCAGCAAGGGGCGGGCCGAACACACCCCCAAGGACTTCGCAGAAGCCCATCGCCAGCCCGAGGACAGTCGCGTGATGGATCGGCTTGAAAGTTTCAGACGGGATAGTCGCCATGAAGATCGGGAAGGTGCCGTTGACCATCCAGCCGATGAAGAAGATCGGCACTAGGACCACCGCGTATCCGCTCATCGCCACATGAAACAGGCCGAGGAAGCTGAACGAAACTCCATAGCCGCCGAATGCAGTCGGATCGAGGAACAACACGCCGAGCGGCCCGACCAGCGAGACGAACGGCAGCACGACCATCACGGGCTTGCGGCCGATTTTGTCCGACAGCCCGCTGACCGCGAAGCTGTAGATCGCCGCGGCGATGCCGAGCGAACCCATCAGATAGCTCATCGAGGTTGCGTCCATGCCGCGGCCGTTGACTAAAAAGACCGGCATGAAAGCCCAGGTGATCACGAAATGGGCTACCATCACGATGCCCACAGCCACGCAAGTC
This sequence comes from Croceibacterium sp., assembly GCA_039920345.1. Lineage (GTDB taxonomy): Bacteria > Pseudomonadota > Alphaproteobacteria > Sphingomonadales > Sphingomonadaceae > Croceibacterium_A. Next base: position 27,717 of record JBDSDZ010000102.1, on the reverse strand, counting down.
CACATGTTGCGCACCCTGAGCGCTTCGGTGGTTGCGTTGAGCCATGCCCGCGCAATCTCGCCAATCGAACGCGCCCGACGCCCGACACGTGCGGGCATTTCTGGCTCCTTCAGCAGGAACCAGATCAGTGCCGCGCTAATCAAGCCCGGCACCGCTGCAAGGTAGAAGGCTTCGTGCCAACTGAATGTCGTCGCGATCGCAACCAGTACCACCGGCGCGGCGAAACTGCCCAACAGGTTGGAGCCGAGGTTTTGCGCCACACCCTGCGCCAGTCCGCGCCGAGCCGGGTTGACCTCGCTGGCCACCATCGCGTGGCTGATAGGCATCACGCCGCCCTCAGACGCGCCAATCAGCAGCCGGGCGCCGAGGAGAAGCAGGAAGCTGGTCGCGAGACCCGACAGGAACGAGCATAGCGAGAAGGCGACAGTGGCGAGGATGAGCAAGAGCTTGCGCTTGCCGAGGCTGTCCGAGAGGCCGCCGACAAAGAACGCCGCGATCGCCCAGCTGAAGCTCATACCGCCGGCAATCACACCGATCTGAGTCTGCGTAAGGCCGAGATCGGCTTGGATGCCGGTCGCCATGAGCACATTCGATGCCTGGCGATCAAAGAATACGATGCCGAAGTTGAGACTGAGCAAGCTCACCAGCAGAATCTGGTAGCCGCGCGAATTCCTCATCCAATTGGCAACCGGCTGGGCATCGCGCTCGAGTATCTGGGTTTCGTCCGGTACGTTCATCTAGGTTCGCCTTGTTAAATGAATGACCGGACGGGGTCTGACCCGTCCCAGCCGCGCGATGCTTCCCAGAAGCGGGTGAAAGTCTGGTCCATTCCCGGCGTGACCGGGAGCAGTTCGAGGAATCCGAGCTGCGGCCCGGTGCCATTGTCGAGGTAAACGACTTCGCCCCCCGTCGGCACGGTGGCGCGGAACGCCTCGACATAGCCGCGCGCCTGATAATCGCGGCTGTCGGCGTCAACATCGGCGCAGGCCATGCCCAGGTGGTGGAAGCCATACCCGCGCAAGTCGATGGTTTCCTTGTAGACCGACGGGTGATCGTCGAGCGGCTGGATCAGTTCGATCAGCATGTGCCCGGCAAAACCCATCGCGATGGTGATGTCAGCGCGGCTTTCCTCGCCGCGATAGGTCTGGCCGGGGACGAGGAAGTTGGGCAGCACGAAGAATGGCCCTGCCTTCATGTCGGCAATCCAGCGGGCGACCGCTTCCTGCAAGTCGGGCACGATAAAGGCCGTCTGCGCCACGCCGCCCATCGGCTGGCCGTATCCAAGTTGCTGCTGCGCCATCATCCCTCCGCCGCCGGACTAGCGCCGACCTTGGGCCATGGCTCGCCAATCGGGGAGACAATGTCAATCACGGCATGCTAGGTCGGCGCTTCTGGAGGAGATTTCCCATGGCCAGCCAGCTCAGGCGCAATTCGGAATGCAGCGACGCGGAATGGACAGCGCGGCAGGAACTGGCCGCCTGCTACCGGATCTTCGCGCATCTTGGCTGGTGCGAGAGCATCTACAACCACATCACCCTGCGTGTGCCAGGGGAAGACAACGCCTTCCTGATCAATCCCTATGGCCTGCTGTGGGAAGAAGTGACCGCGTCAAACCTGGTCAAGATCGACGGCGATGGGCGCAAGGTCGGCGATAACCCGTATCCGGTCAATCTTGCCGGGTTCACCCAGCATTCGGTGTTCCACAAGCACCTGCCCCACGCCCACGCCATCGTCCATACGCACACCCCTGATACGATGGCGGTTTGTTCCTCCGAAGGCGGCCTGGAGGCGAGCAATTTCTATTCTTGCTTCTTCGCCGGGGCGATTGGCTACCACGATTTCGAAGGCATTACTGTTCGCTCCGAAGAAGGCGTTCGGCTGGTCCAAAACGCCGGCAACCATCAGGTCCTGATGCTGCGCAATCACGGACCCGTGGTGATGGGGCGCACGATCCCGGAGATGTTCCTGCTTTACTACATGCTGCAGCGGGCCTGCGAAGTGCAGGTCAAGACCGCGAGCATGGGCCAGCCCATCGTAGTGGCGCCAGGCGTCATCGAAGCCCACCAGCGCGACCGCGACAGGCAGCTCACCACCGATTTCGGCAAGCTCGATTTCGAAGCCTGGACGCGAAAAATTGACACAGTCGATCGCGGCTGGCGAGAGTAACGCCGATGGCGTCACAGGGGGCAAAGTCGTGCGGCAAGTGCAGCGGGCGGATGGAGCAGGGCTTCATGCTCGAATTTTCCAGCCGCGGCGTGACCGGGGTGACTGAATGGGCCGAAGGCCTGCCGGTCCGCAGCTTCTGGCTCGGCCTCAAGCTGCGCGGGCGCAAGCGGCACACGATGGAAACCTGGCGCTGCAGCCGTTGCGGGTTCCTCGAAAGTTATGCCCCTGACGCCTGATTTGCCGCACCGTTGCCGCCGCGCTAAGCCCGCCGCATGACCGACCTCATCGTCAACGATCGGCCCGTCCGGTTCGACATGGATCCGCAGACCCCGTTGTTGTGGGCGCTGCGCGATGCGGCCAACCTGACCGGCACCAAGTACGGCTGCGGGGTGGGTGATTGCGGGGCCTGCATGGTGCTGGTGGACGGCGCCGCGCTGCGCAGTTGCCTGGTCAGCCTGGCCGAAGCCGAAGGGCGGCTGGTGCGCACGATCGAGGGGCTGTCGCGCGATCGCTCGCACCCGGTGCAGCAGGCCTTGGTGGCCGAACAGGCGATCCAGTGCGGCTTCTGCACCCCGGGCATCGCGATTGCCGCGGCCGCGCTGCTGGCGCGCAATCCGTCCCCGTCCGATGCCGAGATCATCGAAGCGATCCCCAACTTGTGCCGCTGCGGGGTCTATCCGCGGCTGGTACGCGCGGTGCGCCGCGCCATCCGGGTGTCGCAGCGCGTCGAAACCATCAGCGCTTCGCCGCCGCCGGGGATAGACGCTGCGGATGCCGCCGCCGCCGTTCCCGCCATGCGCGCGCCCGAACAATAAGCGGTGAGCCCATGAAAGCGACCATCTGGCACAATCCGGCCTGCGGCACCTCGCGCAATGCCCTGGCGTTGCTGCATGACCACGAGGATATCGACCTCACAGTCATCGAATATCTCAAAACGCCTCCGTCGGTCGCCAAGCTGGCCCAGCTCTATCGCGATGCCGGCATGACTCCAGCCCAGGGCCTGCGGCTGCGCGGGACCGATGCCGAAGAGCGGGGCCTTACGCGGGCCGACGATGCGACTGTGCTCGAGGCTATGTCGGCCGACCCGAAACTGATCGAGCGCCCGTTGGTTGAGACCGAGCACGGGGTCGCGCTATGCCGCCCTGCCGAGGGGGTCGAAGCCCTCCTGTAACGAACGCGGCTTGCAACACCCGGGCATATCTGCAAACGCCCGCCGACCCACGCCCCTTGATTTGGGCAGCATGCGAGGCATGGAACTGATGGAAAGCAACGAGCTGGTCGAAGAGCGCCCCGGCGTAAAGCTGAAGCGCAAGATCGGCGAAGCCCTCGGCCCGGCCGGGGTATTCTTCCAGGGGTTCCTCGAACACCCGCGGATGGTCGGCTCGATCATCCCCTCCTCGCGCTCGACGATCGGCAAGATGCTGGCCCCGGTAAAGTGGGACGAATGCAAGCTGTTCGTCGAATACGGCCCCGGCGTTGGCACGTTCTGCCGCCCGGTGCTCGATCGCTTGCCGCGCGGCGGCGAGCTGCTGGTGATAGACACCAACCCGCTGTTTATCGACTATTTGAAGCGCACCATCCGCGACAGCCGCTTTCACGCGGTGCTCGGCTCGGCCGAAGATGTCGAGGCAATCGTCCGCTCGCTGGGCCACGACCACGCCGATTACGTGCTCTCGGGCCTGCCGTTCTCGACCCTGCCCGAAGGCGTCGGCCCCGCGATCGCAGCGGCGACTTATCGCATCGTCCGCCCCGGCGGGGCGTTCCTGACCTATCAGTTCAGCACCACCGCGCGCGACCTGACCGCACGCCACTTCCCGCGCGTCGACACCGGCATCACCTGGTTCAATGTGCCGCCCTGCCTGCTGGCATGGGGCTGGAAAGCCTGAACCCGCCTACGCGAAGATATCGGCCATCGGCGCCGTGTCACCTGACAGTTGCTGGTGCATCGATACCAGGATTGCGCTGAACAGCATCGCCACGACCGCGCCAAGCACCGCCGACACCAGCGAGAAGCCAAGGATCGACCCTTCGCTCATTTGACCGCCAAAGACGATTCCGAGAGCGCTGAGCAGCATGACTGCTAGGATCACGATCACAAAATAGGCAACGAACAGCAAGAGCACGAACCCGAGGATCGCCCAGGCGCGCGGCTTGGTCACCTTCCACGATCGAACTAGCGCCTTGATCGGGTTGTACTGTCGTTCGAGCACGATCACCGGTAAGGTCATCATGAAGCGGACCATTACGTAAAGCTCTGCCACAACCACCGCAGCATAGAGCGCCACGCCGACAATAATGCCCACAATGACGCCGCCGCCGCTTTCGACGCTGAGCCCGATGGCTGAGCCGATAAAGATGAGCAGCACAATCACGAGGCCCAGGGCGAGCCCAACCACCAGAGCGGCCAGGAAAAATCCTATAAAGAAGACAATCACCGATCCGATGATCGTGGGCATGGCGCTGGCACCCTGTTTGAGAGCCTGGCCTACGGTGGGCCGGTTCCCGCCGATCAAGGCGATCATGCCGGTGTAGCCGACCATCTGGCAGATAAACGCCACCGTGCCGTAGCCAATCAGGCCCGGTAGGATGGAATTCATCTTGGCCTGCATGGCTTCGGGGTCACCGGCCAGCGCCATGATCTGCAGGAAGTCCGGATTGAGGACATAGACCGCCAGCGTTGGCAGGAGCAGGAATACGCCGGCGATGATGGCCAGCAGCTGGAAGTTGGCCCTCACCAGGCTGATCGCCTGGGTCCAGGTGCGATTCATGTCGAATGTCATGCGAGTTCCCCCTCGTTGGAGCCTTGATAAACACGCCGGGCATCGCCACGCAATCGCACGATGAACGTTGTGCCCCCCGAATGGCGCCATGACACCGCCCCGGTGCCTTATCGCACGGCGCTGGCGGAGCAGGAGGCGCGCAGCACGGCGATCGCCGCAGGCGAGGCGCGCGAGCTTATCTGGCTGCTCGAACATCCGCCGGTCTACACCGCCGGGACCAGCGCGCCAGCTGGCGAACTGCTGGAGGCGCGCTTCGAGGTGGTCGAGACCGGGCGCGGCGGGCGTTATACCTATCACGGTCCTGGGCAGCGGGTGGGCTATGTTCTGCTCGACCTCAATCGGCGTCGGCGCGATGTCAGGGCCTTTGTGCACGCGCTAGAATCGTGGGTCATTGCGACTCTGGCGCAGTTCGGCGTCGAAGCCTGGGCCGTGCCCGACCGGATCGGCATCTGGACCCGCGACATCGATGGGGCAGAAGCCAAGATCGGCGCCATCGGGGTGCGGGTCAGGAAGTGGGTCACGATGCACGGATTTGCGGTCAATCTGGACCCCGATCTCACGCATTTCGGCGGCATCGTGCCGTGCGGCATTGCCGAATACGGGGTCACCAGCCTCAAGCGGCTTGGCCTTGCGGTCGGACCCGAGGAGTGGGATGGGGCCTTGCGCGCGCGGGCAGATGAATTCCTGTCCGCGCTGGAGATGCCGGAGTGAGCCGTTCGATGCAATTGCGTGCGATAACCGTCCTTGCCGTGCTGCCGCTGGCGCTGTTGGCGGGCTGCAAGGATAAGCCGGCCACGGGCAATGACGCGCGTGCGGCGACTGGCGAAGTGCTGCCAGGCTCGGTCAGCGATGCGATGTTGCCGGTCGATACGGTGCGTTCGCAGCCGCCACTGGCCGGGCCCGAGGCTGGCGGGACGAGCGCGTCGAAAACAGCTGCGACACCCGTGGCCAACGCTAGCGAAACGCCGGCTGCCGCAGAAATGCCCGCCGCCACGCCAACCCCGCAGGCCAGCGCAACCTAGGCCAGCCGTTCGAGCAGCCGCCGTGCCTGTTCGAGGTGCGGCTGGTCGATCATCCGCCCATCGAGCTGCAAGGCGCCTGCACCGGGATTGGCGCTGAACGCCCCCACGATCGCGCGCGCCTCGGCAATCTCCGCCTCGCCGGGCGTGAAGGCGGCGTTGATCACCGCCACCTGGCTGGGGTGGATCGCCAGCATCCCGGAAAACCCGTCGGCATAGGATTCACCGGCTATCCGGGCGAGGCCTTCGAGGTCGCGAAATTCGGCGTGCAGCGTGTCGATCGCCAGGACCCCGCGCGCATGCGCCGCCAGCAGCACTTGCGCGCGCACCATGCGAAAGGTGTCGGTCCAGTTGCCGTGGGCATCGCGTTTGCGCGCCGCGCCGATCGCGGCCGACAGGTCCTCCGCGCCCCAGGTCAGCCCCGCGAGGCGCTGCAGCGAGGCGGCGGCGTAGCTGGGAATACCAAGCGCGGCGGCGGGCGTCTCGCTGACCAGCGGAAGGAACCGGGTGGTACCGGTGGGGATGCCGTTGCGATGTTCGAGCTCGTACAGTTCGCCCGCCAGCGCTTGCAACTGCTCGGGCCCGGCCGCCTTGGGCACCATGATACCGGCCGGCTTGCCCGGTATGACCACCGCCAGGTCTTCGCGCCACAGCGGCGTGTCGAGCGGGTTGATCCGCACCCAGCGGGCGAATCCGGCACCCTCTGCCGGATGCTCGCCAAGGAACTGCCGCGCCAGCATGCGTGCCCGCGGCTTGTTGGGCGGAGCGACCGAATCCTCGAGGTCGACGATCACCACGTCCGCGCCGCAACTGGCGACTTTACCCAGCTTGGGTTCGCTGTCGCCGGGGACGAACAGCCAGGATCGCATCGCCATCGCATGCCTTTCAAAGGTCCAACCTCGTCACCTATAGCCAAGCGCGGCGGCGGCGCTAGACGGGCGCGATGAACGCCCCGGCCAGCCCTGCCCAGTCCCGCGCCCTGCCGCTCGCCGCGCTGCTGCTGGGCAATGCCGCGCTGGCGATGGGGCCGTGGTTTGTGCGCGTGGCCGACACCGGTCCGGTAGCGACCGGCTTCTGGCGGGTGATTCTGGCCTTGCCGGTGTTTGCCCTGCTGGCGCGAACCAATCACCAGCCGCTCATCGGCCTGCCGCGCAAGACGCTGTTTGCGCTGCTGGCGGGCGGCGCGCTGTTCGGGCTCGACGTCGCCAGCTGGCATACCGGCATCGGCCAGACCAAGATGGCCAACGCCACGCTGTTCGGCAATTCGGGCAGCCTGGTGCTGATGGTGTGGGGTTTCATTATCGGCCACCGCCTGCCGCGCGGGCGCGAATGGCCGGCGCTGCTGGCGGCGGTTGCGGGCACCGCGATCCTGATGGGCCGCTCGTTCGAGATTTCCACCCAGACACTCATCGGTGACTTGTTCTGCCTCCTCGCCGGGATGCTCTACGCGGGCTACCTGTTGATCCTGCAGGGCGCGCGCAAGGGGCTTGGCGGGTGGAGCCTGCTGACCTGGTCCTCGCTTGCCAGCGCGCCGATCCTGCTGGCAATCGCCCTGGGCACCGACGAAGTCCTCCTGCCGACCGACTGGCGCCCGGTCGTCGGCCTCGCTCTGTGCAGCCAGCTGGTCGGGCAGGGCCTGCTCATTTATGCGCTGCGCCACTTCACCCCGCTGGTGATCGGCATTGCCTTGCTGTGCCAGCCGGCCGTGGCCGCGGTGACCGGGTGGCTGTCGTTCGGCGAGGGGCTGTCGGCGGCAGACTTGCTGGGCATCGGGCTGGTTGCCTCGGCGCTAGTGCTGGCGCGAATTTCTTCCGCTTCGCCTGAAACATCGGCCTGACGCGGGCGTTAGGCAGGCATATGGCCATCGAAATTTCCACCCGCTTTTCGTTTTCGCTTGATCGCCCGACCGACGTGTTGCTGCAGTTTGAAGCGGCGGTAATCCCTGAGCAGCAAGTGCGCGCGTCGGACTTGTGGATGACCCCGGCCGATCACATCGCCCGCGTCGCCGCGCAGGACGATATTGGCGAGCGCATCTGGCTCCATGCCACTGGCCGCTACGAAGTCACCTATACCGCGACCGTCGAAGTCGAACGGATGCTATCCGACATCGGCACGCTCGACCGGCTGGAGCCGCACGACCTGCCGGCAGAAGCCGTCCAGTACCTGCTCGATTCGCGGTATTGCCCGGCGGACCGGTTCCAGCCGTTCGTCGAAGCCGAATTCGGCGAAACCAGCGGCGGCCCGCGCATTCTGGCGATGCGTGACTGGATTGCCGACAACTTCACCTACACGCCGGGCTCGAGCACTTCGACCACCACCGCGCTCGACAGTTTCGTCGAACGACGCGGGATCTGCCGTGATTACGCGCACGTGATGGTCACACTGGCTCGCGCCTCGGCAATTCCGGCGCGTTACCTCAGCGTCTATGCGCCAGGCGTCGATCCGCCCGATTTCCATGCCGTGGCCGAGGTTTTTCTGGCCGATCCTACCGTCATGGGGGGCGGGGCTTGGCACATCGTCGATGCCACCGGGATGGCCGATCCGGCCGAAACGGTGAAGATCGGGGTCGGCCGCGATGCCGCCGATGTCAGCTTCATGACGGTTTTTGGCGAGGCCCAATTCGAGGACAAGGAGATCCTGGTCCGCCGCGCCTGAGCTTTCCCTTGCGAGTGCAGGTATTGCGGTGCAGCATGAACGAATGATCATGAAAGCCGATACCTTGCTGCTGTTCGGCGCGACCGGCGATCTTGCCCAGCGCATGCTCCTGCCATCGCTGTGCGCGCTGCATGCCGATGGACTGCTCGATCCGGAACTGCAGATCTTCGGCACCGCTCGATCAGACCTGAACGACGCCGGTTTCCGCCAGTTGGCGCGCGAGGCAGTAGAGAAATTCCTCCCCGCAGGGCGTCGCGGGCGGATGGCCGATTTCCTCAACCGGCTGCATTACCAGCCGCTCGACGTGACCACGCCCGAAGGGTTTGCCGAACTGGCCGCGCGGCTGGGCACGCGAACCGAGCGGGTAGCGATTTTCCTGTCGACCGCACCCAACCTGTTCGAGCCGACCATTCGCGGGCTGGAACGCGCGGGCCTCGCCAAGGGCGGCGCACGTATCGCGCTGGAAAAGCCGCTCGGCCTCGATCTCGCCACGAGCTGCGAGATCAACGACGCGGTCGCCTCAGCCTTTCCCGAAACGCGGATTTTTCGCATCGACCACTACCTTGGCAAGGAGACGGTGCAGAACCTGCTGGCGCTGCGCTTTGCCAACGTCATGTTCGAACCGCTCTGGAACGCGACCCACATCGACCACGTGCAGATTACCGTGGGCGAAACCGTGGGCGTGGAAAAGCGCGCCGATTTCTACGACGGCACCGGCGCGCTGCGCGACATGGTGCAAAACCACATGCTGCAATTGCTGTCGCTGGTGGCGATGGAGCCGCCGACCCATTTTGACGCCGGTGCGGTGCGCGACGAGAAGGTCAAGGTGCTGCGCGCGCTACGCCCGATCGGGCCGGGCGAAAGCGTCACCGGGCAATATCGCGGCGGGGCAGCGGCCGGCCAGATCGTGCGGGGTTATGACGAGGAACTGGGCCGCGACAGCCAGACCGAGACCTTCGTCGCGCTCAAAGCCCATGTCGACAACTGGCGCTGGAAGGGCGTGCCATTCTACCTGCGCACCGGCAAGCGCCTGCCCAAGCGGGTGACCGAAATCCTGGTCCAGTTCCGCTGCATCCCCCATTCGATCTTCACCGGCGCCAAGACCAAGCCCAACCGGCTGCTGATCGGCATCCAGCCGGAAGAAAACATCACCCTGTCGCTGATGGCCAAGGTGCCGGGTCTCGACCGCGAGGGGATGAGCCTGCGCCAGGTGCCGCTCGAAATCGCCATGCCCGATGCCTTTTCGGGCAAGGAGCGGCGCATCGCCTACGAACGGCTGTTGCTCGACCTGATCGACTGCGACCAGACGCTGTTCGTGCGGCGCGACGAGGTCGAGGCGCAGTGGGCCTGGGTCGATGGCATCCGCGCGCAGTGGGCCAAGGAGGGCCTGGAGCCACAGTCCTACAACGCCGGCAGCTGGGGTCCGAGCGGGGCGATTGCGCTGGCCGAACGCGGCGGGGTCAGCTGGCGTGAGTAACCTCCACCCCGCGATTGACCGGGTGACGGACCGGATCATCGCAAAATCGCGCGATACGCGCCGCAAATACCTCGCGCTGATGGACGCCGAGGGTGACAAGCACGCCGACCGCAATGTCGCCCTGCCGTGCTCCAACCTCGCGCACGGATTTGCCGCGGCGGAACAAGACAAGGCTTCGATCCTGTCCAAGCGCGGGCCCAATATCGGCGTGATCAGCGCCTACAACGACACGATTTCCTCGCACCAGCCGTACGGCGCCTATCCGCCGCTGATGAAAGTATGGGCGCGCGAAGTGGGTGCCACCTGCCAGGTTGGCGGCAGCACGCCGGCGATGTGCGACGGGGTCACGCAGGGCACCGACAGCATGGAGCTTTCGCTGTTCAGCCGCGACGTCATCGCGCTGGCCGCTGCGGTTGGCCTCAGCCATGCGATGTATGACAGCGTGGCGATGCTCGGCATCTGCGACAAGATCGTGCCCGGCCTGCTGATTGGCGGCCTGCGCTTCGGCTACCTGCCCACGGTGTTCATCCCCAGCGGCCCGATGCCGAGCGGGGTGGCGAACAAGGAAAAACAGCGCGTCCGCCAGCTCTATGCCGAAGGCAAGGCGAGCCGCAGCGAACTGCTCGAAAGCGAAGCCGGCAGCTACCATGCGCCGGGCACCTGCACCTTCTACGGCACCGCCAATACCAACCAGATGATGATGGAGCTGATGGGCCTGCACTTGCCGGGCGCGGCGTTCATCAACCCCGGCACCCCGCTGCGCCAGGCGCTGAGCCGTGCGGCGGTGCATCGGCTGGCGGCGATTACCCGCGCTGGGAATGATTATCGCCCGCTGTCGCGCTGCGTCGATGAAAAGGCGGTGGTCAACGCGGCGGTCGGCCTGCTCGCTACCGGCGGTTCGACCAATCACGCGATCCACATCCCGGCCATCGCGCGGGCGGCGGGGATCCACATCGACTGGACCGACCTGGCGGAGCTGAGCCACGCGGTGCCGCTGCTGGCACGCGTCTATCCCAACGGCTCGGGCGATGTGAATCACTTCCACGCGGCGGGCGGGATCGGCTTCGTGGTGCGCGAACTGCTCGATGCCGGGCTCGCCCACCGCGACATCGTGACCGTCGGCGGCGATGATCTGGGCGCCTATGCCCGTGAGCCGTGGCTCGACGAGGGAGAGCTTGCCTGGCGTGATATCGGCGAGGCGGGCGATGATACCATGCTGCGCCCTGCCGCCAGCCCGTTCATGGCCGATGGCGGGATGCGGCTGGTCGAGGGGAACCTTGGCCGCGGCTGCTTCAAGACCAGCGCGGTCGATCCCTCGCGCTGGACGATCGAGGCCCCGGCGCGGGTGTTCGAACGGCAGGAAGACGTGCTGGCGGCGTTTGCCGCAGGCGAACTTGACCGCGACGTGGTAGTGGTCGTCCGCTTCCAGGGTCCACGCGCCAACGGCATGCCCGAACTGCACAAGCTGACCCCGCCGCTGGGCGTGCTGCAGGATCGCGGTTACCGCGTGGCCTTGGTCACCGATGGCCGCATGTCGGGCGCGAGCGGCAAAGTGCCTTGCGCGATCCACGTCAGCCCCGAAGCCCTCGGCGGTAGCGGTCATGAGTGGGGACCGCTGGCCTATGTGCAGGATGGCGACATGGTCCGCCTGTGCGGCGCCGATGGCTCGCTTTCGACGACGGCTGACCTCGGTGCCCGCGAACCCGCGGCGATGCGCGAAGTCGAACAGGGCACCGCACGCGAGCTGTTCGGGATGTTCCGCGCCGGCGCCGACGAGGCCGAGCGCGGCGGTTCGGCGATGCTGGCGATGGCGGGGCTTTGACCGAACTGGTCGCTCTCGACGTGGGCGGCACGCACGCGCGGTTCGCGCTCGCCTCAATCGGCGAAGCGGGGGCAATCGTGCTCCGGGATCCGGTTACGCTTTCCACCGGCGATTATGCAGGCCCGGAAGAGGCTTGGCGCGAGTTCGAACAGCGCGTCGGAGAACCCGTCCCGCGCGCCGCCGCTATCGCCATCGCAGGCCCGGTCAACAGCGACACGGTGCCGATGACCAACAGCCCGTGGGTGCTGCACATCGCGGCATTCAAGGCCGCGCTTGGGCTCGAGGCAGTGACCGTGCTCAACGATTTTGGCGCCGCCGCCCATGCCGTGGCGCGGGTGCCACAAAGCGAGCTGGTTCACTTGACCGGGCCCGAATTGCCGCTGCCCGACCACGGAACGGTCAGCGTGATCGGCCCCGGCACTGGCCTCGGCGTCGCGCATTTTCACCGCCACGCCGGCGGCTATCACGTGCAGGCGACCGAAGGCGGTCACGTCGGCTTTGCCCCGCAGGACGAAGTTGACGACCGCATCCTCGCGGCCTTGCGCGCGCAGCATGGCCGGGTGGCGACCGAGCGGGTCAACGCCGGTCCGGGCATCGTGCCGATCTACCACGCGCTCGGCGGAACGGAGTTCATCACGGACCGCGACATCTGGGACCACGGGCTCGCGCGCAGCGATGAAATTGCGGCCCGCGCCGTGGACCGGTTCTGCGCTTCGCTGGGGGCGACGGTGGGCGACTATGCGCTTGCCCATGGCGCGAGCGCGGTGGTTATTGCCGGCGGGCTCGGTCTCAAGCTACGCGAGGTGCTGCCCGGCAGCCAATTTGCCGCCCACTTCTGCGCCAAACCGCATTACGAAACCATGATGGCCGGGATCCCGGTCAAGTTGATCGTCCACCCGCAGCCGGGCCTTTACGGCGCGGTTGCCGCCTTCCAGATGGAGCACTGCCGATGAGCCCGATCGAGCGGATCATGCGCATGGCACCGGTCATCCCGGTGCTGGTAATCGAGGATGCCCACCAGGCGCGGCCGCTGGCCGAGGCGCTGGTGGCAGGCGGGCTCCGGGTGCTCGAAGTGACGTTGCGCACACCCGCGGCGCTCGATGCCATCCGGCGCATGAAACTGGTCCCGGGCGCGATTGTCGGTGCCGGAACGGTGCTCAATCCGGCGCAGTTCGACGAGGCCCATGCGGCGGGCGCCGAGTTCATCGTCTCCCCCGGGCTGACCGACAAGCTGGCGCATTCGGTGATGGCCACGCGTATCCCGTTCCTGCCGGGCGTGGCCAATGCCGGCGACGTGATGCGCGGGCTCGACCTCGGACTGACGCATTTCAAGTTCTTCCCGGCCGAAGCCTCTGGCGGGATCAAGGCGCTCAAGGCGCTGTCGGCGCCGTTCGGCCAGTGCCGCTTTTGCCCGACCGGCGGGATCACTGCCAAGACCGCGCCCGACTGGCTTGCCTTGCCCTCGGTGCTGTGTGTCGGCGGAAGCTGGATCGTGCCCAACGGAGCGGACTTGGCCCAAGTCGAGGCGCTTGCCCGCCAGGCGGCGGAGATGGCCCGATGAAAACCGTCGCGGAGCTATCCGACAGGCTCCAGGCGCTCCACCAGCAGACCGAAGAAACGCCGCTGTTCAATCCGGTGTTCCAGCTCGGGCTCGATCTCTCGCGGCTGATCGAGAGTGGCGATCTGACGCTGGACGATTGCGACAGCCTCATCGCCGAGCTTGAGTGCGATGCGCTGCAAAGCCGGGCGCAGCGGCTCCGCGCGCTGGTGGCCCCCGTGTCGCTGAAGGACAACGCCGAGGCGCTCGACACTGCCATGGCCGCTGCGGACTTCGCGGCCTTTCGCACCCGCTGGGAGCATCCGCAGCTCCACGCGGTGTTCACCGGCCACCCGACATTCCTGCTCAGCCCGGCGCAGTCCGCCGCCGTCGCGCGGGCCGCCAGCCGCACGGACGCGATCGACGGCGGGGTCTGCGCCGTGCCGGCCGAGCGGCCTGCGATCACCCTGGCGTTCGAACATGGCGAGGCGATGCGCGCCATCGCCAACGCGCAGGACGCGCGCGACACCATCGTCACCCGGCTCCTGGCCCATGCGCGCGACCAGTGGCCGGATCAGTGGGCCGACTTCAAGCCGCTGCCGTTCCGCTTTGCCTCGTGGGTTGGCTACGACATGGACGGCCGTACCGATATCGGCTGGGCGCAATCGATCGGGTTCCGGTTGGCCGAGAAGGCCCATCGGCTGGCACGCTATGTCGCTTCGCTCGAAGCTATCGATCCAAAACACGCGCTGCTTGATGAACTCAAGCCGGCGGCCGATTTCGCCGCCGCGCGGGCTGCGGATTTTGCCGCCGACTTGTCCGATCCGGCAGCCCTGTCGGTCGCCGCCAACCGGCTGACCGCAAACGACCCGCGTAAATTGCTCTCGCTCGCGCGCACCATCGAGGCTTTGGAGCACCACGCCGCCGCCGATGCCGATAACGCCCTTGCGCTGCGCACCCTGGCCGCCGCGATGCGCGCCGATGGGCTGGGCATGGGCTGGATCCATTTCCGCGTGAATGCCAAGCAATTGCACAATGCGATCCGCCGCCGGGTCGACCCCGAAGGGCAGATCGACTTGGGCAGCAAGGGCGCCATCGTCCACTTGCGCAAGGCGATTGCGGAGGTGAAACCGCTGCGCTCGAACTTCGCCGCGCTGGCCATCGAAAGCTCGACCGCGATCCGCCAGTTCCTCGCCATGGCGCAGATCCTGCAGCACATCGATGCCGATGCGCCGATCCGCATGCTGGTGGCCGAATGCGAGGAACCGGCCACGGTGCTGGCGGCGCTCTATTTCGCGCGGCTGTTCGGGATCGAGGGCAAAGTCGATGTCTCGCCGCTGTTCGAAACCGAACAGGCGCTGGAACACGGCGGGCGCTTCCTCGATTCGCTACTGGCCGAGCGCGAATACCGCGAATACGCGCGCGGCCGGGGCCGGGTGGCGATCCAGACCGGCTTTTCCGACGCCGGCCGTTTCGTCGGCCAGGTCCCCGCCGCACTCGCGATCGAACGCCTGCAGGGCCGCTTGGCGCGGGCGATGGAGGCCAACGGGCTGACCGACGTCGCCGCGCTGGTGTTCAATACCCACGGTGAAAGCATGGGCCGCGGGGCGCATCCGGATTCGCTGGCCGACCGGCTCGCCTGGCCGCTCAGCGCGTGGGCGCGGCGGCGCTTCATCCGCGCGGGCGTGGCGCTGGAACCCGAAGTCAGCTTCCAGGGCGGCGATGGCTACCTGTTTTTCGCCACGCCCGAGCTGGCGCTGGCCACGCTCACCCGCGCGGCGGAAATGCCCCCGGCGGAAACCGAGCCCAACGCCCCGCCGGACCCGTTCTACCAGCGCACCGACCTCAGCCTCGATTTCTACCGCGCGGTGCGCGACCACCAGCATTCGCATCTCGAAAGCCGGACCTACAGCCGCGCGGTGACGGCCTTCGGGCTCGGCTTGCTCAACCCAACCGGTAGCCGCGTTGCGCGCCGCCAGTCGGACTTGTCGGCCGACCGCGAGATGAACTTGCGCCAGATCCGCGCCATCCCGCACAACGCAATCCTGCAGCAGCTCGGCTATCCGGTGAACGTGATCGCCGGTATCGGCAGCGCGGCGGAAGGCAACTACGAGGAACTGGCCGACCTCATGCAGAGCAGCGACCGGGGCCGCCAGATCATGCGGCTGGTGCGTGCCGCCAATGCGCTCGCCAGCGTCAAGACCGTCGCCGCCTATGGCGAACTGTTCAATTCAGCCTACTGGGCGAGCCGCCCCTATCGCGGCACCGAAACCGAGCTGTCGGCCCCGTGCGAAGCGCTCGCCGGCTATCTGATCAACGATGACCGCGTGGGCGTTTTCCGCCGCCTCGCCTCGCGGCTGCGCGTCGATGCGCTCAAGCTGCACCGCCTGCTGGCGCTGGTGCCCGACGAACACCCGCGCGAAGACCGCGAACACGTCCGCCGCGCGATTGGGGTGTGCCAGGCGCTGCGGCTGGCGCTGTTCCAGCACATGTTCATTCGCGCGGTCTCGATTCCCGCCTTCAGCCGCGCCAACGATGTCAGTCGCGACGATGTGCTGGAAATGGTCTTCACCCTGCGGATTGACGAGGCGCTGGCGCAATTACGCCGCGCCTATCCCACCAGCTTTCCCAAGATCGGCGATTTCAGCCTCAAGCAGCCGACCGATTATCCCGATGGCGACGGCGAGGGCTACGAAGTGATCCGGCGCAATTTCATCGATCCGATTGACCGTGCCTATGCGCTATCGCTGCGCATCACGACTGCCATCGCCAACCAGTTCGGCGCGCACGGTTAGGTCCGTCGCGGCGGTTCGCGGCGGAACACCCAGTCTTCCCCCTCGACGCTCGCGAGCACACCGCCGAGATTGCCACTTTCGCCAGATTCAAGCCGATCGAGCAGGCGTGCCAGATCGCGCCCGCGTGGCTTGCCGCCAAAGCGCGCGATGGCGCGGGCAACCACGCGCATGGCAATCGCGCGCGGAGCACTGGGCCGGTAGCGCACCTGGCTTGCGGTTTCGCTGACATGCTCATCCCACTCGCGCCCCGCGGCCCATTCCAAGCCGTCGGCGGCGCTGGCGAGATTGCTCGCCGAACTGGCGAGCGCGGTCGGATCGAGCCAGTCGCTGTCGGCGATTTCCCGGCGCAGGCGCGCGCGGTCATAGCGGGGGTCGGCGTTGCTCGGATCGTGGACGGCCAGCAGACCTGACCCAGCAACGATGCGCGCCAGTTCGGCGCGGCGGAAACCGAGTAGGGGGCGGATCAGCGGAAGGTCTGCGCCCGGCACCGGGCCGCGTTCACGCACTCCGGCGAGGCCCGATACTCCGCTGCCCCGGTTAAGCCGCATGAGCAGCGTTTCCGCCTGGTCGTCGGCATGGTGTGCGGTTGCCAGCGCAGTCAGGCCGCGTGCCTGCGCCCACTGGACGAGCGCATCGTAGCGCGCGTCGCGGGCCGCCGACTGCACATTTCCCGCCTCGACTGTGACCTCGAGCACTTCACACGAGATGGCGCGATCGGCGCAGACTTGCGCCACCATGGCGCATTCGTCGGCAGCTTCAGGGCGTAGCCGGTGATCGACCGTGGCGACTTCGAAACGGCCGGGGATCGCCGTCTCGGCCAACAGCAGGATCGCCAGGCTGTCGGGCCCGCCGGACACGGCCAGGCCTAGCTTTCCGCCTTCCGGCCAGAGCCGTTCGAGCTCGGCCGCAAAACGCGCTACCAGCGGGTCGTCAGCGGCAGGTGACCTTGCCCCGGTCTCGGTCATACTGTTCCTTCAGCCGCCCGGTGGCGAGCGTGGGGTAGGTTTCGCCGAATTCGGCCAGCGCGATGCAGGCGCGGTTGGTGTCCCCTATGCCAACCATCGCTTCGGACAGGAACAGCAGGCTGTCGCCCGCGCGCGCGCCGGTCTTGTCCTTCTGGTAGTTGTCGAGGAAGTAGGTGGCGGCTTCGCGCGGCTGGCCATCGTCGAGGAACGCGCGGCCGAGCAGGTTGCGGCCAAAGCTGGTGCGCGCGTGGTTGGGATATTTCTCGAGGAACATCGTCAACTGCTGCCGTGCCTCGGGGAAATAGCCCGCTTCCCACAGCCGGAAGCCGTAGGCGTACTCGTCATCGCCGGCGTCGTCGGTCGACGGTTTGGCAATTGCCCGCACCGCCGCAAGGCGCGCGGCGCTGGGTGCGGGGCGCGCGGCGGCCGCGGCCGGGGTGGCGGTCGGCGTGGGGGTGCGGGTGGTCGAAACCGCCGGGGCGGGCGTGGGGGCCGGGGTCGTCGTCCGGACGGTGGGCGGCAACGGGATCACGCCTGTTGGCGGCAGTTCAACCGCTGGCGGCGCTGCTTCGCGCATGTCCTTGAGCTGGGACTCGAGCTGCGACAGCTGGTTGGCATTTTCCTCGCTGCGCGCGGTCAGGCGGGCCAGCTGGGCCTCGAGCGCGTCGAGCCGCGCGAGCATGTCGGTCAGCGCCGAGGTCGAAGGCGTGCCCACCGCCGGCGTCTGCTGCTGCGGCTGGGCTGTATTCACCTCGGGCACGAAATAGCGCCCGTCACCGCCGGGGAAGACCGCGCGCTGCAGCGCATTGATCTCACTTTCAATCCGGCGCAGCCGCGCATCGTCCTGCGCCGCGGCCGTGCCCGGCACGAAGGCGGTCGCGATCCCGGCCAGCAGCAGGCCGGTGATCGTCTTGCGGGTGGCGTTCCAGCCGCTGGTCATGATGTCAGTATCCTCCCAAAAGTCCGCTGCGGACCGTGCCGCCGCGCAGGCGAATGGCGGCTGAACGATCCGGATAAATCATGGCGGCGCAAATAACCCGCGCGCGATTCGCTTGTCGAGGCGAACGGCCGCCTAGGCTGTGGGCGAAGCGCGCGGAGCGGGCCCAGCGGGCGTCGCGGCAGCGGCCGGCGCACGCGCCATCAGGGCGGCGGCGGTGATCGGCACATCCTTCATCACCACGTCGTCGTCCGCCAGCTTGGCGATGCTGCGGCCGCCAACGGTGATCCCCAGCGCATCGGGGCGCCCGGTCCACAATTGCGGGCCGTCGGCGTCGGCGGGAACGGTGTAGCTCTCGTCCTTGGCCATCAGTTTTTGCATCAGCTGCGCGCCATTGGCGTCATAGAACTTGACCCAGATGCCGTCTTCGAGCGCCGTGAACACCACCGGCCCGGTGGCATTGGCCGCGGTCGCAGGAGCGGCAGCCGCGCGTTGCTGCGCCGCGAGGGCAGCGCGCTGGGCCTGGTCCTGCGCCACCAGCGAGGGCAACTCGCCCGCCGGCGCAAAGAACGTGCGCGCGGCAAAGAACAGCCCCGCCAGCACCATCACAACCGCTGCAATCGAAAGCCAGCCGAGCGCACGCGACGGCACCCGCGCCGGATCGCCCGGCTCGAAGCTGGCTGGCCGCCCGCGGCCGCCGGTATCTTGCGCATCGAGTTCGGCGCGGACTTCTTCCGCCACCTCTTCGCCGTCGAGGCCGAGCAAGCGGGCGTATGTCCGCGAAAATCCGACTGCGTAAGTGCGCGCCGGGAGTGCGGCAAAGTTACCCTCTTCGATCGTTTCCAGGTGGCGCTGCGGGATGCGCGTTTCGGCGGCGACTTGCGGTATTGTCAGTCCCTGCGCCTCGCGCGCGGTGCGCAGCCGGGCGCCGATGCCACCCACCTGCGGGATCGTTTCGTCTGGATAGTCTTCAGTCATTTCCGATCCAGCATGGTGCTGGCCCTGTTGCGACGTCTTGGCCCCCTCTGAAGAGTCTGCGCGGTGCAAGTCAAGCCGAGGGGCAGCGTTATCTCGGCTATTCGACCTCGATATCACGCTCCTCTGCCCATTGCAGCATGGCCGCGCGCATGTCGGGCGGCGGAGTGGCCAGCCAGGCGGCCATTGCCTTGCCGATTTCGGCCGTATCGACCTTGCGCACCAGCTCCTTGATCGGCCCGACGGCGGCGGGCGTAATCGACAACCGGCGAATTCCCAGCCCGATCAGCGCCAGCGCTTCGAGCCGCCGTCCGCCCATCTCGCCGCACACCCCAAGGTGTACCGGATGGCCGATGGTGGCGGCGACCACCCGGCGCAGGAATCGCAGGATTGCCGGGCTCAACCAGTCATAGCGTTCGGCCAGCTTGGGATTGCCGCGATCCGCCGCGAACAGGAACTGGGTCAGGTCATTGGTGCCGATCGAGATGAACGCCACTTCGGGCACCAGCACGTCGAGCATTTCGGCCAGCGAGGGCACTTCGAGCATGACCCCATAGCGGATTTCGCGCGGCAAGGTCTTCTTGCACCGCCTGAGGAACGCGACCTGGCTTTCGAATACCGCCTTGGCGTCGTGGAATTCCCAGGGTTCGGAAACCATCGGGAACATCACGTTGAGCGTCTTGCCCCCCGCCGCTTCGATCAGCGAGCGGGCCTGGACCTTGAGCAGGCCTTCGCGTTCGAGCGCGAGGCGCAGTGCGCGCCAGCCCATGGCCGGGTTCTCGTCCTCGCGGCCGGTTTCGCTGCGCAGATAGGGCAGCGACTTGTCGCCGCCGATATCGACCGTGCGGAAGATGACCGGCTTTTCGCCCGCCGCTTCGAGCACGTCGCGGTAAAGCCGCGTCTGCCGGTCGCGCGCGGGCAGGGCGGCGGAAACGAGGAACTGGAATTCGGTGCGAAACAGGCCGATGCCGTCGGCGCCGGTCAGGCTCAGCATGGGGATGTCATCGCGCAGCCCCGCGTTCATCATCACTTCGATCCGCACACCGTCGAGGGTGAACGGCTCGACATCGCGCATCGCCGCATAGGTGGCCTGCTTTTCGCGGCTGCGCACGAAGCGCGCCTCGAACGCGTCGACTACGCCTTGCGCCGGGCGGATGCTGAGCTGGCTGGCGTCGCCATCGAGCAGCAATTCGTCGCCCTCGCGGATCAGTCCGCGCGCGTTGCGCACCCGGCCGAGCACCGGGATGCCCATCGCCCGCGCCACGATCACCACATGCGAGGTGAGCGAGCCTTCTTCCAGCACCACGCCTTTCAGCCGGCGCTTGTCATATTCGAGCAATTCGGCCGGGCCGAGGTTCTTGGCGATGAGGATCGAATCCCCGCGCAGGCCGGCGCTGGCGGCGGTGCCGAGCTGGCCCGAAACAATCCGCAGCAAGCGGTTCGAGAGGTCTTCCAGGTCGTGCATCCGATCAGCCAGCAGCGGATCCTGGATTTCGCGCATCCGCATCCGGGTGCGTTGCTGGACGCGCTCGATCGCCGCTTCGGCGGTGAGGCCGGAATCGATCGCCTCGTTGATCCGCCGGCTCCAGCCTTCGTCATAGGCGAACATCTTGTAGGTTTGCAGGACCTGCTCGTGCTCGCCCTCGACGCCGAATTCGGCCCCGCTGGCCATCTGGTCGATCTGCTCGCGCATCTTGTCGAACGCCAGATAGACCCGCTGGCGCTCGGCCTCGGTATCGTCGGCCACGGTCTGTTCAATGACGATGCGCGGCTGGTGGAACACTGCTTGCCCGGTCGCCAGACCCTTGACCAGTTGCAGCCCCGACAGGACGACCTGGCCCGACAAGGCCTCTTGCGCCGCGCCGCCGCTTTCATCGTCCACCAGACCGGCGTTGTGGATCATTTCCGCCAGCACCATCGCCACGGTCTGGAGCGCTTCGATCTCGACTTCTTCATAGCGCCGCGGATCGGTGTGCTGGACCGTCAGCACGCCCACCGCACGTTCGCGCCGCACAATCGGAACCCCGGCGAAGGAGTGGAATTTTTCCTCGCCCGTCTCGGGCCGGTACTGGAATTCGGGATGGGTCGCGGCTTCGGCCAGGTTCAGCGTTTCGATGTTCTGCGCAATCGTGCCGGTCAGGCCGGCCCCGATTGCCAGCTTGGTCACGTGCACCGCGCTTTGGTTCAGGCCGCGGGTGGCGAACAGTTCGAGCAGGCCTTCGCGCAGCAGGTAGATCGAGCACACTTCGCTATCGAGCGATTCACCGATGATTTCGACGATCTGGTTGAGCTTGCCCTGCACATGCGTGCGCGCGGCCATCACGTCGTGCAAACGGGTGAGGATCAAGCGGGCAGCGGCAGCGGCGGACATCTTTTCCGCCTATCCGATATGCAGCTGTTTGCAAACGCTCCCGGCGGGGTTGCCTTCGCGCCTCAAGCGCCGGCGGGGCCATCCGACCCCTAAGGCTCTCCTCGCATAGGCTCGGGCTGCCCTTGGCAGTCCCCAAGCGCGAACGCGCGCCGCGCCTTATGGCGCGCAAGCCAAACGGGCCGGACGGCCCGTGCCCGGCGTTTGAGGGCGATACCTAAATGTGCGAGATTTCTTCCTTGAGCTTGAGTTTCTGCTTCTTGAGCGACTGGATCATCGTGCTGTCGGGAGCGGGCCTGGCCATTTCATCTTTCAGGCGCTGCTCCAGCCCGGTGTGTTTGGCTTGTAGGGCGGTGACATGCGAGGATTCCATACGCATACTCCTCTGGTTGGGGTTACCCCCGGAACGACCCCTGCTGGCGACTCGCGTTGGATGACGTGCCGCGTAATTGTCATCAAAACACATAAGGCTTAAGGCATCAAACCCTAGCTGCGGCGAAGCGGTCGCACCGGGCGATGCGGCGCTTTTGCAAGCATGGGGGCAGGGCTGCAGTGACTGAACAGGAGATGCACAAGCAGCTGGCCATCCTGCGCGTGGAACACCGCGATCTCGACGCCGCGATCGCCGCGCTGACCAACAGCGATAGCCTGGACCAGCTGCCGATCGCGCGCCTGAAAAAGCGCAAGTTGCGGCTCAAGGACCAGATTGCGCAGTTCGAAGATTACCTCACGCCCGACATTATCGCCTGAGCGCCGGGCCGTGTCCAAACGGGACAAGTCGGTACTGCTAGCGGAAAACCCCTAGCAGGAACTGGCGCGAGCCTGGCGGGTTGGTCTAGGGCAGGAGTGTCAATGCCCCAAGCGAGCGACATCAGCCCGGCGATCGTCGAAGGCCTCTATACCGAGGCGCTGCAGCTGGCTGACGAAACGCGCGTCGCATTTGACACCTCCGCCCAGCTCTCCCGCGCCCGCCACACCCCCACCCGCCAGGACGAAGATCTCGCGCGGGTTGCCCTGTCCTGCGAAGCGCTGCGGGCCACCACCCGGATGATGCACGCCATCGCCTGGCTGCTTAACCAGCGGGCCTTCCTGCACGGCGAACTGAGCGAATTCCAGTTGCGCCGGCATGGCCGCCTGCCGCCGCGCCATTCGGATTCCGAAACCGGGCAATTGGCCCTACTGCCGCAACCGCTGCGCGACTTGATCGAACATACTCAGGCGTTCTATGCCCGGATCCAGCGGCTTGACCTGGCGTGGAATGCACCCGCACCATCGGCCGCAACGGCAGTCCACCTGATGCGCGAACGGCTTGGCCGCGCGCTCGCGGGTTAAGCCGTCAGACCAAAGCCAGCGCGGCGTCCCACTGCGCGAGGCGTTGGGCCTGAAGCGCGGCGCTCATGCGCGGTTCAAAACACCGGGCCGGGCCAATCATCGCTGTCGCTGCTGCGTCGAGCGATGGATGGATACCCGCGCCAACTGCTGCCAGCATGGCCGTGCCAAGCGCCGTGGTTTCGACGAAATCGGGCCGCACCACCTCGATCCCGACAATGTCGGCAATGTCCTGCGCCATCCAGTCGTTGGCCGCCATTCCGCCATCGATGCGAAGCGTACGCCAGGGCGCACCGTCAGCGGCAAAGGCAGCCGCAAGATCGCGCGTCTGGTGCGCCATCGCCTGCAGCGCGGCGCGCACGATATGCGCCTTGCGGGTGGAAAAGCTCAATCCGGTGATGAGCCCGCGGGCGTTCGGCCGCCAATGCGGCGCGCCGAGGCCGGAAAGGGCGGGTACGACCACGACCCCGCCGCTGTCGGGCACCGAGCGGGCGAGCGCTTCGGTTTCGGCCGAACTGAGGATCAGCCCGAGCGAATCGCGCAGCCACTGGATGAAGCTGCCGGCCACGAACACCGACCCTTCGAGCGCATAGTGCCGCGTTCCGCCAAGCTGGTGGAGCACGGTGCCGAGCAGGCGGTTTTCCGAACGCGGGATCGCGGTGCCATGGTTGGCGAGCACGAAGGCACCGGTGCCGTAAGTCGCCTTGGTCTCGCCCGGCGCGAGGCAGCCCTGGCCAATCGTCGCGGCCTGCTGGTCACCCGCCAGCCCGCAGATCGGGATGGCCGCGCCGAACAGCGATGTGCTGGCGATAGCGCCCGCGCTGTCGGTCACGTCGGGCAGAGCCGCGCGCGGCACGCCGAACAGGTCGCACAGCCCCTCGTCCCATGAAGCGCCTGCCAGCGGCAGCAGCAGCGTGCGGCTGGCATTGCCGGCGTCGGTCAGGTGCGCGCCGCCGGTCAGCTTGAAGGTGAGCCAGGATTCGATCGTCCCCAAGGCCAGCCTGCCTGAGCGCGCGGCATCGGCTACCGCAGGTTCGTGATCGAGCAGCCAGCGCATCTTGGTGGCGGAGAAATAGGGATCGAGCAGCAGCCCGGTCGCCGCGCGCACCGCGTCTTCGTGGCCCGCTTCGCGCAGCGCGGCGCAGGTGTCGGCGGTGCGCCGGTCCTGCCACACCAGCGCGCGAGCGAGCGGCGCGCCGCTCTGGCGGTCCCACGCGACCACGGTTTCGCGCTGGTTGGTGATCCCGATGGCGGCAATCTGTTCCGCTCCGCCGGCCTGCTCGACCATGCGCCGGGCACAGTCGAGCGTGCGCTGCCAGATTTCGAGTGGATCATGCTCGACCCAGCCGGGCTGCGGGTAATGCTGCGTAATTTCGGCCTGGGCGACGCCGCGCGGCGCGCCCGACGCTGTAAACAGCATCGCGCGGGTCGAGGTTGTGCCCTCGTCGAGGACGAGGATCAGCGGTTCGGACATTTCAATCGCTCTCCATGCGCGCCATATGCAGGCCATGGCGCTGCCCCCGCAACCCTGGCCAACCGGCCAAGTCGAATACCTCGAACCACTGGTGCGCCGCGTGCTCGCCGCCAATGGCTCGCCGTTCACGTACACGGGCACACAAAGCTACCTGGTCGGTACTGAAAGCGGCCTGGCGGTGATCGACCCGGGACCGGACTTGCCCGAGCATCTCGCTGCGCTGGAACACGCGATTGGAGCCGCGCCAGTGCTGGCCATAATGTGCACCCACACCCACCGCGACCATTCGCCCGCCGCCGCCCCGCTGGCTGCAAGAACAGGCGCATCGATCGTCGGCTGCGCGCCGCTGGTGCTGCAAACGGACGAACCGCGCGCCGATGCGCCGTTCGATGCCGACTATGCGCCAAGCCGCGTGCTGGCCGATGGCGAAAGCGTGAGCGGGCCCGGCTGGACCCTCACCGCGCTGGCGACGCCGGGCCACACCTCGAACCACCTGTGCTTCGCGCTGGCGGAGAGCGGCGCGCTGTTTACCGGCGATCACGTGATGGGCTGGTCGACCACCGTGGTCGCGCCGCCCGATGGCGACATGGCGGATTACATGGCCAGTCTCGAGCGGCTCTATGCGCGCGAGGATCGGATCTATTATCCGGCGCACGGTCCGGCGGTCACCCGGCCCCGGCAGCTGGTGCGCGGGATGATCGGCCATCGCCGCCAGCGCGAGCGGCAGATCCTCAAGCTGCTGGGCCAAGCAGGGCAAACCATCGCCGCGCTGGTGCCGCAGATGTACAAGGGCGTGGACGCGCGGTTGTGGCCGGCCGCCGGGCAATCGGTGAAGGCGCACCTCATCGATATGGAACGCCGGGGCCTTGTCGCCCGTTCACAAGAGACATGGACAATCCAAACCTGATCAAGCGCGAGACGGACAACGACCGCCTCCAGCCGCTGCCGCACCGCGAACATTCTCTGGCCCGGGTGCAGGGAGCGCCGTGGCTGATCGTGATCGTACTGCTGGCCGCCGTCGGCTTCCTCGCCTGGCGGGCGTTCTTCTACCACGCCGAGGGTGACCCGGTGGCGAGCGCGATGCTGGCGTTCGAAAAGCAGAACTCGCTGACCGTGTTCAGCTCGCGCTTCGAAGTCGTTGCCGAAAGCACCGACGAGCGCGGCGTGCTCGGCATCCCGATATTGAAGGCGCGCGAGGCGATGATCGTGCCCGCCATGGTCGAATACCGGATCGACCTCAGTCGGGTGGGGCGCGACCGAATGAAGTGGGACGATGCCGCGCACACGCTCGACGTCATGCTCCCGCCGCTGCAGACCACTGTGCCCAACATCGACGAAAAGGACGCGCGGCTGTTTACCGACGGCAACTTCGTCACCGGGACGGCAGCGCAATCGCTGGCGCGCAACAATTCGGCGCAGGCCGAGCGCAAGGCTTCCACTTTCGCCCAGAACCCCGAAATCTTGCGGCTGGCGCGCAACGCGGCCAAGGATGCGATCCGGCAGAACCTGGCGATCCCGCTGCAAGTGGCCGGATATGGCGATGTCACGGTGAACGTACGCTTCGATGGGGAAACCACGCCCGCCCGTTGAGTGCTTATCCCGGGGGTGGTATTGGCATCACCGGGACGCATTTGGGGGGATGCATGGCCACGATTCCATTTTCGAAAGACGTCGCGCGCGGCGAGGCGAAGTTCTTCTTCACGATGGCCTGCGTCATGGCGGCGAGCATCGTGGCCGGCTTCTCGTTCAACCTCGCGACCGGACGATCGAGCTTCGGGATGCCGTGGCTGGTGCATTTCCACGCCTGGGTGATGATGGGCTGGGTCGGGCTCTACCTGGCGCAGAATTCGCTGATTTTCGCTGGTAATGTGGCGCTGCATCGGCGGCTCGGTTGGCTGTCGGTCGGGTGGATTCCGTTGATGCTGGTGATGGGCACGCTGATCACCCGCTATTCGGTCCAGTCCCATGGCGGGCCGCCGTTCTTCGATCAGAACCAGTTCCTCATCAGCAACCCGCTCCAGCTGCTCGGATTCGCCGTTCTGGCCGGAACCGCGGTAACCGTCCGGCGTAACACCGGCTGGCACCGGCGGCTGATGTACTTCGCCTTCGCCATGCTGACCGGGCCGGGCATCGGCCGCCTGCTGCCATCGCCGTTCCTGATTCCCTATGCCTGGTACATCGAGGCGGTGCTGCCGCCGATCCTGTTCGCGGGGGTGGGAATGCTGGCCGACAAGCGCCGCTGTGGCCGCATCCACCCCGCGTGGTGGGTCGGTATCGCCACGGTTATCGGCATCCAGGTGGTCGCCGACTTCGTGGCCTACAGCGACGCGGGCATGGCCTTCACCCGGCAATTTATCGCCGGCACCCCGGGGGCCGAGCGTTCGATGGCAGCGTTCTTCCCGACCTGAGCATTGCCGCGCGCGCTCGCGCCGCCTATCTTTGCGGGCATGACCAGCCAAACCACCAAGCCGCTTTCCGGAACCGACCTGCGCGCCGAGATCGACCGCCTGCGTAAAGATCGCAACGCGGTGATCCTGGCGCATTACTACCAGCGGCCAGAGCTGCAGGACCTGGCCGATTTCGTCGGCGACAGCCTCGAGCTGTCGCGCAAGGCGGCGGATACCGATGCCGAGGTGATCGCGTTCTGCGGGGTCAAGTTCATGGCCGACACCGCCAAGATCCTCAGCCCCGAGAAAATCGTCGTCCTGCCCGATATGGACGCCGGCTGTTCACTGGAAGACAGCTGCCCGCCGCAGAAGTTCAAGGCCTTCCGCGAGGCGCACCCCGATCACATTGCGCTGACTTACATCAACTGCTCGACCGAGGTGAAGGCGCTGTCGGACGTGATCGTCACTAGCTCGAGCGCCGAAACCATCCTCAGCCAGATCCCCAAGGACCAGCCGATCATCTTCGGGCCTGACCGGCACCTGGGCGGCTATCTCAACCGCAAGTTCGACCGCGAGATGCTGCTGTGGCCCGGCGTGTGCATCGTGCACGAGGCGTTTTCGGAGCGCGAGCTGCTCAAGCTGATGGCGCAGCACCCCGGCGCGCCGGTCGCCGCGCACCCCGAATGCCCGCCGCACATCGTCGAGCACGCGGACCTCGTCGGCTCGACCAGCGCGATCCTGCAATATGCCAAGACCTTCACCGGCGACACGCTGATCGTGGCGACCGAGCCGCACATCATCCACCAGATGCAGCTCGCCCTGCCGGACAAGACTTTCATCGGCGCGCCGGGTGCCGACGGCAACTGCAACTGCAACATCTGCCCGTACATGGCGCTCAACACGATGGAAAAGCTCTACGCCTGCCTGCGCGACCTGACCCCGCGGATCGAGATCGAGGAAGGCCTGCGGCTGGCCGCCAAGAAGAGCCTCGACCGCATGCTCGAGATGGCCAGCGGGACGATCGGGATGGG
>JBDSDZ010000101.1:0-39387 GCA_039920345.1 Croceibacterium sp. | reverse complement strand
TGATCGACCAGCAGGTCCGGCTCCGAAATCGCCGCGAACGGATAGCCGCCCTCGCCCAGCGCCTCGTCGAGGTCGTAGCGCT
This sequence comes from Croceibacterium sp., assembly GCA_039920345.1. Classification (GTDB taxonomy): domain Bacteria; phylum Pseudomonadota; class Alphaproteobacteria; order Sphingomonadales; family Sphingomonadaceae; genus Croceibacterium_A. The sequence goes on along the minus strand of JBDSDZ010000101.1, from coordinate 39,305 downwards.
CCTCGATCACCTTGTCCTGCATCAGCGGGTCACCCGGCTGAATCTCGAACGTCTGGCGCAGCATCGGGTAGTCCGGGCCGGCGGCGGTCAACTGGCCCAAATCGATCGCGCCGAAGCGGTATTGCTCGCCGGGCACAATGTCGAAGCGGACGGTTGGATGGGCCAGCGGCGCGTTGGTGCCAGGCTCTCCGCTGGCGATCGAGCGGAACACTGTCGCATCGAAGTAGCCATAGACGCGCAGCATCCGTTCCAACAGCGCCTGGTCGGCGCGCGCCTGGGCTGACAGGCGGGCAGCGTTGTCGTTAGCGTCGAGCTGCTCGATGGTCGAAAGCGACTTGAAGCGGGAGAGGAATTCCTCGCGTTCAGGGAACAGCGAGTTCTCGCTCGGGAACGAGAGCACCAGTTCGTTCGAAATGCGCTCTTCCGCGCCCATCGCAACCGGGGCCACGCCATCGTCGAATTCGGCGAACTGGATGTCTTCTTCCGGCTCGAGCGGGGCAAGCTGCGGCAGCTCTTCCTGCTCCGGCCAGGGCAAGTCGAGCCCGGGCAAGTCAGCGAGCGGCGAATCCGGATCGATTTCGGGCGCGGTGTCTTCGGTGGCGGCCACTTCGGGCGAAACGCCCTGCTGGGCCCAGGTTTCGGGGTTGGCGACCGCGCTGTCGGGGATCAGGTCCTCAAGCGTGGGGAGCGTAGAGGTGTCTTGCGCAGCGAGCGGCGACCAGGCCAGCGCGGCAGAGGCCGCCAGTGCGGCCAGCAGCCGTTTCAGGTCAGGCGAGCTTGTATTGCTGCTGATCGCCCGGGGCACCATCCTTGCTGCCCCCTTCGACAGGCTGGGCGGTAGGTTCGAGAACGTCAGAAACTGACGCAATGAGCGCTGTCTGCTCCCCATTGGACAGGCGTTGCCAGCCGGCTGGGCCCAGGCGTTCGAGGGGACGGTAACGGATCTTGTATTGCATCCGCCGGGCGCCTTCGACCCAGTATCCAAGATAGACGTACGGCAGCGTCGCTGCCGCCGCGCGCTGAATATGATCGAGAATGATGAAGTTCCCAAGCCCCGTCCGCGCCTCATGTTCCGGGTCATAGAAACTGTAGATCATCGACAACCCGTCCCCCTGCCGGTCAGTCAGGCAGGCACCGACAAGTCGGCCCGGCCCACCATCGGCAGAAGGTTCCCTATATTCAAGCACAAAGCTCGACACGGCGGTGTGTTCCACCATGTCGGCGTAATCAATCTCGTCCATCGCGGCCATGCCGCCGCCCGGATGGCGTTTGGCGAGGTAGCGTTGCAGCAATTCGAACTGTTCCGAGGTGGCCCACGGACGGCATTCGGTGACCACGAGATCGCCGTTGCGGCGCAGATTACGCTTCTGTTCGGTGGACGGGGCGAATTCTTTCGCGATCACCCGGACCGAAACGCAGGCGCGGCAATCGAGGCAGCTCGGGCGATAGGCGACGGTCTGGCTGCGGCGGAAACCGATCCGGCCGAGCGCATCGTTGAGCGCTTCGGCGTGCGAGCCCTTGAGCTCGGTGAACACCTTCCGCTCCGTCTTTCCCGACAGGTAAGGGCACGGCGCAGGGCTCGTGACGAAAAATCTCGGAAAATGTACCGGAGCCGTCACGTGTCAGGCGGTCCTCATCAAAAGCGTTCCAGGGCATCTTGCTGGATACCGAACGAGACTACGCCCCGGTGGTGCCCGTAAGAAGAGTATTAACCACAAATTCCGTGGAGAGGAGACCTAAATTCCACATTTCGACCGCTAATTGGACCGAATGCCCCGATCCGGGGCAGGTTTGCGGGGGCTGCCTCCCCCATTTGCGTCAGACCGCGCGCAACTGGCGCACCGTGGCCCGCCGCAGCAGCCGATCTTCGAGCGCATAGTACAGCCAGATGTCGGGTGACCGGTCGATGCAGGAGGCGGCAAACGCAATGTCCGTTCCGGCCCGTTCCCTCGGCGGCGGTGGGACCAATAGCGGCTCGATGCACCGGTCGATCACGCGCGTATAGTTCTCGTCGAACGCGACCCAGCCGATCCGCCAGCGGGCATCGGGGGTAGCGCCGTTGTAGAACATCACCGGCGGCTGGCCCTCGCGGGCGATGATCGGGCCAGTCGAAAGGTGCCAGGTATCCCAGCGATCCGGCCGAACACCGAACGGATCGTCCACTACCTGCCAGGCGCCGGTAAGATGTTCCGACACCGCCAGCCCGATGCGCGAGGCGTTGTTGCGGGCGTATTCGTAAAACATGCGGTAGCGTCCATCGGCCCCGCGCGCGACGGTAGCTTCCTTGATATTGCCTTCGCCTTCGGGCGCCTGGAGCAGCACCTTGTCCTTGGTCAGCTCGCCAATGTCGGGGCCGCTGGCGACTAACAGAGAGCCTTGTTCGCGCTTGCCGTCGACCCCGGTGTAGAACACCAGCAGCTGCGGTTCCGTGCCGATGACCACGGTTGGATCCTCAACCCCGCCGGCATCGACAAAATCGGGACCCGGGAGAATCGCCGGGGCCTTGTCCATGGTGAAGAAGCGGCCGTCCTGGCTCTCGCCGGAATAGATCACCCCGGTCGGATCCTGCGGGCAGAGCGGGTTTTTGAGGACGCGCACCATGAGCCGCAGGCGGCCTTCGGCATCCCATACGAACGGGCTCATCAAATCGTGCTCGACAAGCAGCCCGTCCGCCCGGTCAGCAACATCGAGCTTGACCACATCGATCGCCTCGACAGCGAAATCCAGCCGGCCCTTGGTCATGCGCCCAGCGCCACGGTGAGCGAGAGCGCGCCGTCGATGGTGACGGTGGTGCCGGTGATGTAATCGGCGGCGGGCGAAAGCAGGTACATCACCAGGTCGGCGACTTCTTCGGGCGTGCCCGCGCGGCCCCACGGAATCGCCGCCTGCTTGCGCGCCAGTTCATCGGGATGGTCGAGCGCCGACTGGTTCATCGGCGTCAGGATCATCCCCGGCGCGACCGCGTTGACCGCGATCTGGCGCGGCGCGAGTTCGAGCGCCAGCGTGGTGGTCAATTGCGCCAGGCCGCCCTTGGCCGCATCGTAATCGGTGCCCCCGGCGCGCGGGGCTTTCTCGTGGATCGAGGAGACGTTGACGATGCGCCCGCCGCTGCCATCGGCCAGCCCGCGCACCAGCCGGCGGCAAGTCAGGAACGGGCCATAGAGGTCGGTCTTTACGACCCGGTCGAACTGCGCCAGCGACATCTGCTCGATCGGGGTCCCGGTCATGTTGAGCCCGGCCGAATTGACCAGCAGGCGGACCGGCCCGAACGCGGCCTCGGCGGCGGCGAACAGGCCTTCGACCGCGGCTTCGTCGCTGACATCAGCCTGGCGGGCGAACGCCTTGCCGCCCGCCTGTTCGATCTCGCTGACCACTGCCGCGCCCGCGCCCGCATCGGCAAAATAAGTCAGCGCCACCGGATGACCCGCCTTACCGAGCGCCAGCGCGCAAGCCCGGCCAATGCCGGATTCGCCGCCTGTCACGATTGCCGTGGGTAAGCCTGCGTCCACACCCGTCAAACGACGACGCCGCGAATTGGTTTCGCGGTTAGTTCAGTTCAACCTGGCTGACCGAATAGCCGCGCGTGCGCAGCGCTTCGACCAGCTTCTCAATCTGCTCGCGGTCGCGCGCTTCGCATTCGATGTCGGTCACCAGCCCCTTGGCGGGCAAGTTGGTGAAGATGCGCTGGTGGTAGATTTCGAGGATGTTGACGTTGTGCGTGTCGAATTCCTTCATCACCTTGTACAGCGCGCCGGGGCGGTCCTGCAGGGTGATGCGCAGCCGCGCGAGGCGGCCCGAGCGGGCCAGGTCACGCAGCAGCACGTTGGCCAGCAGCCGGGTGTCGATATTGCCGCCGCACAGCACCAGCCCGATCTTCTTGCCGGCAAACCGTTCGCGGTGTGCGAGCACGGCGGCGAGGCCAGCGGCGCCGGCCCCCTCGACCACGGTCTTTTCAATCTGCAGCAGCAGCGAGACCGCCTCTTCGAGGTTCGCTTCGCTGACCAGCACGATATCGTCGACCACCCGGCGGATCACTTGCGAGGTGAATTCGCCCGGTTCCTTGACCGCGATACCTTCGGCCAGCGTATCGCCCCCGCAGGGCAGCGTCTCGCCTTTGAATTTGGCGTAGGCCGAGGGATATAGCTCCGCCTGCACGCCGATCACTTCGAGTGGCGGCTGGTGCGCCTTGGCCACCGTGCCCATGCCCGAAATCAGTCCGCCGCCGCCTATCGGCACGACCAGCGTTTCGATCTCCGGCGCATCTGCGAGCAGTTCCAGCGCAACTGTGCCCTGCCCTGCCGCGACGTGCGGATCGTCGAACGGGTGGACGAATGTCAGGCCCAGCTGCTGTTCCATGCTGCGCGCGTATTCGTAGGCCTCGTCGAACGTCTCGCCTTCGAGCACCACTTTGCCGCCGACCGCTTCGGTCTGCATGATCTTCACCGTCGGCGTGGTCTTGGGCATGACGATGGTGACCGGCACGCCGAGCCGGGTGCCGTGGTACGACAGGCCCTGCGCATGGTTGCCGGCCGAAGCCGCGATAACCCCGCGGCTGCGCTTCTCCGGGTCCATCAGCAGCAGCGCGTTGAGCGCCCCGCGCTCCTTATAGGCGGCAGTGAACTGCAGGTTCTCGAACTTGAGCCAGATTTCCGCGCCCGTGATGCGCGACAGCGTCTTGCTGTACATCGTCGGCGTGCGCACGACCGCATCGGCGATGCGCTGTGCTGCCGCTTCAACGTCGGCCAGCGCCAGTCTGGCGGCGAGAGTATCGGTCCCGTTCATGGCGGGGGCCGTAACCCAAATCATGGCCAAGGGAAACGCCGCTGCAGCAACGATTGCTTTGCCCGGCCGAAGTCGGCAGGTGCGGCCGCATGACTGAAACCCGGCCCATCGCCTTTCCCCGCCGCACGCTCGCCGCGCTCCTTCTGTCCGCTCTGCCCCTGGCACTGGCGGCCCCGGCCATGGCCGACACCCTGATCGACAACGTCAACGGCATCACCGTCGACCGCAATGGCACGGTGACGCACTTCGAGGGCATCGTGATCGGCGACGATGGCCGGGTGGTTCAGCTGGTCGATCGCGGCGAACGCGCGCCGCGCACCGATTTCCGCGAGAACATGCGCGGCCGCACGGTCATTCCCGGCATCATCGATGCGCACGCCCACGTGATGGAACTGGGGCTGGCGCTGCTGGTGGTCGATCTGTCGGACACCCACACGCTGGCCGAAGCGCAGGCGAAAATCGCCCAGTTCGCCGCCGCCAATCCCGAACGGCCGTGGATCGTCGGGCGCGGCTGGAACCAGGAAACCTGGGGCCTGGGACGTTTCCCGACCGCCGCCGAACTTGATGCCGCCGTGCCCGACCGTCCGGTATGGCTGCAGCGAGTCGACGGCCATGCCGGCTGGGCCAACACGCTCGCGCTGGCTGCGGCAGGCGTAACTGCCGCCACCGCCGATCCTTCGGGCGGCCGCGTCGAGCGCGTTGCCGGCGGCCGCGCCCCTGCCGGCGTGCTGGTCGACAATGCGATGGCACTGGTCGATGTCAAAGCCCCGCCGCCGCGCGCGACCGACCGCGACGTGGCGCTGTACAAGGCGCAGGAACTGCTGATCGGCAAGGGGGTGACCGCCGTGGCCGACATGGGCACCAGCATCGAAGACTGGATGACCTTCCGCCGCGCCGGCGACACCGGCCAGTTGCGCATCCGCATCATGTCCTATGCGCTGGGCGTCGAGGCGATGACCCTGATTGGCGGTTCCGGCCCGACCCCGTGGCTGTATGACGATCACCTGCGGATGGGCGGCCTCAAGCTGTTTCTCGACGGCGCGCTCGGTTCGCGCGGGGCGCTGCTCAAGCAACCGTATGCCGACGATCCGCGCAATCGCGGGCTCGAGCGACTCAATGGCACGCAACTGCGCAACCTGATGAGCCGGGCCGCGACGGAAGGATACCAGGTCGCCGTCCACGCGATCGGCGATGCCGCCAATGCCGAAATCCTCTCGGCGATTGACGAGCTGTCGGGCGATTACGGCGGGGACCGGCGCTGGCGCATCGAACATGCGCAGATCGTCGATCCGGTGGATATTCCCAAGTTCGGCCAGCATGGCATCATCGCCTCGATGCAGCCGGTCCACGAAACATCCGACCGGCTGATGGCCGAAGCGCGGCTCGGGCCTGATCGGCTGGCCGGGGCCTATGCCTGGCGATCGATCCACGCGACCGGCGCGCCGCTGGCGTTCGGTTCGGATACACCGGTCGAAGCGCCCGATGCTTTTGCCGGAATGGCCGCGGCGATCAGCCGGCAGGGGCCCGACGGCCAACCCGAAGGCGGCTGGCATCCGGAAGAAACCGTGACCCGCGAAGAAGCACTGGCGGCCTACACCGCAGGCGCAGCCTATGCCGGGTTTGCCGAAGGGCATTTCGGGCGGCTGGCGGTGGGCGAAAAGGCCGATTTCATCGTGCTCGATGCCGACCCGCTCAAGGCCACGCCAGAGCAGTTGCGGCAGATCCGGGTAATCGAAACCTGGATCGGCGGCGCGCGGGCAACCGATAGCGATTCCGACGAGCCCAGCTCGCGCCCGACGCGCGCCGAACGACCGGCAGACGCGCCGGGCCGCTAGTTTACGACGCGGCCGGAGGGCTTTCGGCGGGCGGGGCCTCGACGGTTTCCTCGTCGGTTACCCTGGTGATTGGTTTCATCAGCAGCAGCGAGCCTTCGAACAGCACGATCAGCGGTATTGCGAGGATCAGCTGCGAAACCACGTCAGGCGGCGTGGCGAACGCCGAGACGATGAAAATGCCGACGATGACGTAGCGCCGCGCCTTGCGCAGTTGATCGCGCGAAACCAGCCCGGCGCGGTTGAGCAGTAGCAGCAGCACCGGCAGCAGGAAGCTGATCCCGAACGCGAGCACGAAGTGCATCACCAGGTCGAGGTAATCGCCCATCGCGGGCAGCGCTTCCTGCTTGATGCCGCCCGAAACACCTTCGAAGCCGAGAAACCATTTGAAGGCGGTCGGCATGACCACGAAATAGGCCAGGCTCGCGCCGGCCACGAACAGCACCGGCGTGGCGATCAGGAACGGCAGGAACGCGCGCTTTTCCTTGGCGTAGAGCCCCGGCGCAACGAACCCCCACAACTGGTTGGCGATGATCGGAAAACAGACGAAAAAGGCCGCGAACATCGCCACCTTGATCTCGACGAAAAACGCTTCGTAAAGCTTGGTGTAGATCAGCCTCCCCTGACCCGGCGGGAACGCCTGGGCCAATGGGCGAACCAGCACGGCAAAGATGTCATCGGCGAAGTAAAGGCTGATGGCGAACGCCACGCTCAACGCCAGCACACATTTCACCAACCGGTTGCGCAGTTCGATCAGGTGATCGAGCAGCGGTGCCTGCGATTCGTCGATATCGGGGAGCTTGAGCGCCATGGATCAGGCCGGCTTGTCGGCGCTGCCGAGCGGCAGCTGCGGTTCGTCTGGCGGAGCGGTTGCCAGAGCGGGAGCGATCGGCTCCATAACAGCGGGCGGGTCAGCCACGGGCGGCGCGGGTAAGGGCACGGGCGAGGCAGGATAGGCGCCGGTCGGCTCCATTTCTGGCTTCGCGTCGGCAGGATGGTCGCGCATGATCTTTTCGTTCTGCGCTTTCCACTTCTGCTCCAGTTCCTGCATCTCGGCTTCGCGGATCATCGAATCCAGACCGGTCCGGAACTGGGCCGAGATCTTGCGCATCCGGCCGATCCAGCGGCCCGCCGTGCGCAGCGCCATCGGCAAGTCCTTGGGGCCGATGACGATCACCGCCACGACAACAATAAGCAGCAGTTCCGTCGGGCCGACGTCGAACATAGAATGTTACCTGGCGTTCGTCTCAGTCAGCAGCGGGGCGCGGATCGGACGCGGCTTCCGAAGCCGGCTTGGCTTCGTGGACGGCGCCTTCAATCAGCTGCGGCGCGGCCGACTTGTCGTCTTCATTCAGGCCCTGGCGGAAGCTTTTCACGCCCTTGCCGAAGTCGCCCATCATTTCGCTGATGCGGCCGCGGCCGAACAGCACGAGGATCACCATCGCGACGATCAGGATCTGGAAAGGTCCAAGGCTCACGGGAAGTCTCCGAATGGCACGAGCGGCTATCTAGGCGCTTTGTTCGGGGTTTTCCAGCGCCGCGGCATCCAGCTCGTCGCCCTCCTCGGTGGCATCCTCGGCGTCGGGCGAACTTTGCGTGACAAGATCGTCATACGCATCGTCCACCGGATCGAGCAACCCGGCGGCCTTGAGCTCGTCGATTCCCGGCAAGTCGCGGCGGCTTGCCAGCCCGAAGTGGCTGAGGAATTCAGGCGTCGTGGCGTAGATCACCGGCCGTCCGGGCACTTCGCGGCGGCCCGCCACGCGCACCCAGCCGGCCTCCATCAGCACGTCGAGCGTTCCGGCGCTGGTCTGGACGCCGCGAATCGCCTCGATCTCCGCCCGGCTGACCGGTTCGTGATAGGCAACGATGGCGAGCACTTCGGTCGCCGCGCGGCTGAGCCTGCGGACCTGCTCACGCTCGCGCCGCAGCAGGTGGGCAAGATCGGGCGCGGTCTGGAACTGCCAGCGCTTGCCGCGCTCGACCAGGCGGATACCGCGCTGGCGGTAATGCGCTTCGAGCGCGCTCAGCGCCGGGCCGACATCGGCGCCCTGCAAATGCTGCGACAGGGCTTCGGCACTCATCGGCTCTTCGGCAGCAAACAAGGTCGCCTCGACCGCGCGCTGCAGCTCGTCAGGCGTTTCGGTCACGCCGCCACCCGGCGCAGGTGCAGCGGACCGAAGATTTCCTCCTGGCGAATTTCCGCCCGGCCCTGCCGCGCCAGTTCAAGCGCGGCGACGAAGCTCGAAGCGAGCGCCGAGCGCTGCAATCGCAGGTCACCCTGCCGGGGCAGGAATTCGCGCAGTTCCATCCAGTCCAGCCGCACCCCGAGCATCGCGGACACCCGGTCGAGCGCCGAATCGAGCGTCATCACCGGGCGCTCGCGGACCATGTGGAACACCGGTTCGTTGCGCGCCTTGAGCTGGGCGTAGCTCGAAACGAGCGCATACCAGTCGCATTGCCAGTCATTCTTGCGGTCGATCCGCAGGCCTTCGGGCGCGCCGCGGGCAAACACGTCGCGCCCCAGCCGGTCGCGCGCCAGCAGCCGCGAGGCCGCTTCGCGCATCGCGCCCAGCCGTTGCAGCCGCAATTGCAGGCGCAGCGCCAGTTCTTCGGGCCCCGGCTCCTCCTGCTCTTCCTTGGGAAGCAACAGCGCAGACTTCAGGTACGCCAGCCACGCGGCCATCACCAGGTAATCGGCGGCAATCTCCAGCCGCAGCGCCTCGGCCCGCTCGATGTAGGAGATGTACTGATCAACCAGCGCCAGGATCGAGATCGCCTTGAGGTCCACCTTTTGCCGCCGCGCGAGGTCGAGCAGCAGGTCGAGCGGGCCTTCCCAGCCATCGAGCTCGAGATAAAGCGCGGCATCGCCCGACGGCGCGGTGCCGGGTGCGTTCCAGTCTTCGCCGGTTTCCGCCAGGGGTTCGAACAGGAGACCGTCCTCGATCATGACCGCGCCTCGGCCAGTTCGAGCAAGCTGTCGCGCTTGGCGATGAGGTTGGCGCGCCCGGCCCCGTCAGGTGCCCGTTCGGTCCCTTGAAGCGCGGCCTTGAGACGCCCTGCCGCGGCCTCGCTCATCGCTGGCAGCCGCGCGGCGATGCCCTGCATATCGTCCATTTTCGCCCAGCAGTTGAGCACCACGTCGCAGCCCGCCGCAATCGCCCGCTCAGACCGTTCGGGCACCGACCCGTCGAGCGCCTCCATGTCGATATCGTCGGTCAGCAGCAGCCCGGTAAAGCCGATCCGCTGGCGGATGATCTCCTCTACCACAAACGGAGAAAGCGTCGCCGGATTGTCCGCATCCCACGCGGTGTAGCGCACGTGGGCGGTCATCCCGATCAGCGCACTTGCCAGGGTCCGAAACGGCTCGATATCCGTCTCCAGCTCCGCCTCGCTCGCCGACACTGTCGGCAGTTCCTTGTGGCTGTCGGCACAGGCCCGCCCGTGGCCGGGCATGTGCTTGACGCAGCCGGTCACCCCGGCGCGCGAAAGCCCGCCCAGGATCGCCCGGCCGAGCGCAGCCACCTGCATCGGCTCATTGCCCAGCGCGCGATCGCCGATCACGTCATGCGCGCCCGGCTGGCGGACATCGAGCAGCGGCAGGTAATCGACCGTGATCCCGACTTCGGCCAGGTCCATCCCGAGCGCTTCGGCATTGGCCCGCGCCGCCTCGATCGCGCTGGCCGGGGCAAGGTCCCACAGCCTGGCGAACACTTCGCCCGGCGGAAACGCGGTCCATTCTGGCGGCTTCATCCGCGCCACCCGGCCGCCTTCCTGGTCGATCGAGACCAGCAAGTGCTCACGTCCGTGAATCGCCCGCAAATCATCGGTCAGCGCGCGCAGTTGCGCCCGGCTTTCGACATTGCGCCCGAACAGGATGTAGCCCGCAGGATCGGCCTCGCGGAAGAAAGCGCGTTCGTCGTCGGTCAGGGCAAGACCGGACAGGCCGAAAATGGCGGGTGTCATGGCACGCAGATTCGCAGGAAAGCGCCTTTGCGGCAAGTTTGCGCCCACGTGGCGGTGTGGACAGTAACCACGCGGCCGCGGTCCGTTCGGCCTGCTCAGTCCTCGATCTTGGGCTGCATCCCGGGGTTGGTCTTGAGCATTTCGGCAAACGGCGGGAAGCCGCAGTTCGCCTGTTCGCCGCAATTGGTCACCGTGTGAACGTAGCGGATCTTGCCCTGCTCGATGCGAAAGGTGTGGCTGTCGGCGCGCTTGTTCGCGCCCATCCGCAGGAACACGTTGACCGTGCCCATGTCCCGATCGACCAGGTAACTGCGTTCAGCCATGGCGACGCCTTCGGGAAATCCGATGTCGCACGAATCGTCGGCCTGGCCCTTGCCGGTGTACATCCCGCCTTCCAGCCGGTTGCAGGGCACGTTGAACGGCACGGTCACGCTCTTGTCGCTGAACCGGTCGAGGTAGGCATTGGCCACCGCCACCAGCTCGTCGCGGCTCATCCGTTCGCCTTGGGGGATCGGGCTCCAGTCTTCGCGCCGGGCGTAATTGGCGGTCGCCTGCGGATCGAACAGCCAGTCGCCTTGCTCGCTGACCACGATTTCGATCGGGCTGACTCCGAAGAAGCCATTGGTCAGCCGCGCGGCCAGCACCATCGGCCGGTCACCATCGACGATGACCGATTCGACGAACGCCTTGCAGCCGCTGGTGTCGAGCACGGCTCGGTGCCACGCGACCTTGCGCGGTTCGGTGAAGAAGGCGGACATCGAAGCAAGATCGAGGTTTTCCCAGAACTCGACCCATTCGCCGAGTTTCATCGTGAACGGCGAACCCTTTTCGACGCCTTCGACCCAGTTATCGGCCATGCCTTGCAGCAGGGCGCGGTCGCAAGTGCCCTGCGCAGCGGCGGGAGAGGCAGCCAAGGCCGCACCGAGCCCCAGCGCGGCCAACAATTTACGTTTCATTTCAAGGAGACCCTTCTCGAACCCGGCCCGACAATGCCCGTCAACGCTTGACCTGGCAATCGCCCCCGGCAGCCTTGACGGCTTCGCACAGGGTCTGCGCCTCATCGAGGCTTCCGGCGAGCGCCTGGAGGCGGAACACCTTGCCGCTGTCGACCATCGCCTCGACCACCCGGTGGCTGCGGCCCTGGAGCGGTTCGAGCCGCGCGGAAAGCTGCGCCCAGCCGGATTCGGCCGTGGCGCGGTCAAGGTAAGCGCCGACTTGCACCCCGATCCCACTCGTTGCAGCCGGAATGCTGGGGGCCTGCTTGAGTTCGATCGCTGGAGCGGGAGCGGGCACGACGTTATCGGCGATGTGCCCTTCGACCTGCTTGCCTTCACCTACTTCGAAGCTGGTGTCGCCAGTGCCGGCCACCTGCCGTCCACCGGGATTTTCCGGCCGCACGCGATAGGGCTGGGCCGGTGCCGCGATCACGCTGCCATCAGCCACGAGGGTCTCATCCGGCTTTTCGCGCATGATCACCCACAGGGCGCCGGCAATGAGCAGCAGTGCCAGCAGGCCAAGCCCGGCGAACGCCGCGATCCGTCCGCTGTCAGTGCCGCGCGGGGCGTATTCGTCATCGTCCGATTCGAGCCACGGCAAGCGTTCCTCGCCGTCGGAAAAGGCAAACTCGCGTTCGAATTCGACCGATCCGGAATCGGGGTGGTCGCCTTGCGCACCGGGGTGCATCGGCATGGTTACAACTCCTCGACCGCCTCGACCCCGAGCAGGGCCAGGCCGTTGCGGATCACTTGCCCGATTTGACTGGCAAGGAAAAGCCGCGCGGCGGTCAGATCGCGATCCTGTATCAGGATGATGCGCTTGGCAGGGTCGTCATTGCCGGTGTTCCAGTAGGCATGGAACGCCGCTGCCAGCTCATAGAGATAGAACGCGATGCGGTGCGGTTCGCGGGCCTGCGCCGCGGCTTCGACCTCGCGCGGGAATTGCGCTGCCAGCTTGACCAGGGTGAACTCACCGTCGCCCAGCAACTCTATCGCCGCGCCCGAAGGCTCAATTCCCTCGGCCAGCGCCTTGCGCAGCGTGGAATGGATCCGCGCATGGGCATACTGGACGTAGAATACCGGGTTGTCCTTCGACGCTTCGACCACTTTGGCGAAGTCGAAGTCCATCTGCGCTTCGGGCTTGCGCGTCAGCATGGTGTAGCGGACCACGTCCTTGCCCACTTCCTCGACCATGTCGGCGATGGTGATGAAGTTGCCCGAACGTTTGGACATCTTGACCGGCTCACCCCCGCGCAGGAGCTGGACCATCTGCACCAGCTTGACGTCGAACGGGATCGGTTTGCCCTCGCCCGCGCTCAACGCCGCCACGGCGGCCTTGATCCGCTTGACCGTGCCGGCGTGATCCGCGCCCCAGATGTCGATCAGCTCGTCAGCCGCAGCGGCCTTCTGCATGTGATAGGCGAGATCGGCGCCGAAGTAGGTCCAGTTGCCATCGCTTTTCCGGATCGGGCGATCCTGGTCGTCGCCGAAGCGGGTCGAGCGGAACAGCGGCAGTTCGACCGGCTCCCAGTCTTCCAGCGTCTTGCCCTTGGGCGCTTCGAGCACCCCGTCGTAAACCAGGTCATGTGTCCGCAGCCAGGCCTCAGCCGCTTCGGGCTTGTGTTCGGACTGGAGCTTAGCCTCGGACGAGAACACGTCGTGATGGATCCCGAGCAGCGCCAGGTCGCAGCGGATCGTGGCCATCATTTCGGCCACGGCCTTCTCGCGGAACAGGTCGAGCCACTCGCTCTCGGGCGCGGCGCGATACTGGTCACCGAATTGGGCCGCCAGCGCTTCGCCGACCGGGATCAGGTATTGGCCGGGATAGAATCCCTCGGGAATTTCGCCGATGTCGTCACCCAGGGCTTCGCGATAGCGCAAGTGCGCCGAGCGCCCGAGCGTCTGCACCTGCGCGCCGGCGTCGTTGACATAGTATTCGCGCACCACGGCATTACCGGCAAACTGGAGCAGGTTTGCCAGGGCATCGCCCACCACCGCGCCGCGGCAATGGCCCATGTGCATTGGCCCGGTCGGATTGGCCGAGACATATTCGATGTTGACGGTGCGGCCCTGGCCCATTGGCGAGCGGCCATATTCGGCACCCAGCGCGGCGATGGCGCGCAGCTCGGCCAGCCAGACGGCAGGGGCGAGGCGCAGGTTGATGAAGCCTGGCCCGGCAATCTCGGCGCTAGTCACCAGCGGATCGGCCGCCAGCAGGCCGACGATTTGTTCGGCCAGCACGCGCGGATTGCTACGCGCGGGCTTGGCCAGCACCATCGCGGCATTGGTCGAAAGGTCGCCATGCGAGGAATCACGCGGCGGCTCGACACTGACCGCACCGCGCGGCGCATCGGTCGGGAGCACGGAATCCTGCACCAGCGCCGACAGCGCGGCGTCGATCTTGGCCGCGAAGGCGGCGTAAAGCGTTTCGGGTTTAGCCATGGCGCGCGCCGTTAGCGCGTTTGGCGCGCGCGGGGAAGGTTCAGCGCGTGGCGTTGTAGGCCAGTTCGTCGTCGCTCAGCTGGAAACCGACCAGCAGTTCGAAGGTCGAACGGGCCACGGCGGCACGCACTTCCGGTTCGGTCAGCGGATCGACTGCGGCATCGTCCTCGCCCGAACGGCGGCGGCGGGTGATCCGCTCGCGAATGTCGTCAGGCAGCGTTGCCGCGGCGCGGTTGACATAGGCGGCAGCGCTGCCGCTGGCCTGGGCGCGTTCCTGACCATCGGCAAAATTGACCGTTACCTGGCCGATTCGCTTGGAAATGACCGCGGTTCCGCCGCGCACCACGGTCGAGAAGTAGGGTAGCGTGATTGACCGGGCGCCGCGCACGTCACGCCGCTGGGCGAGGACATCGAACGTCGCGGTGGTATAGACCTGCTCGCCGGTGTCATTGCACTGGCTGCGCACGTTGGTCATCGTGGCGGTCACGTCGAGCGCGTCCTGCGTGCGCGCATCGGCCGGGTTGAACAGGGTAACATCGCCGGTGAAGTAGGGCACGCCAACCGACGGGCAGGCGCTGCGCAGCGCGGTAATGCCAACGCCCTGTTCGACGACGATATCGCCGGTCTTGCCGCACCCGGAAAGGGCTGCGGCAGCGGCAGTGACGGCAAATAGTGCCTTACGAGCGATCATCGAAGTCCCTTGTCCAAACAGAGCGCAGCGGCCCTAGCTCTTTCGCTGCGGAGCGACAACAGCTAGAGCGAGCCCGATGAACGCCCCCTTTCAGACTTCGCCCGTCGCCGCTACGAAATTGCCGCTGCAGGTGCTTATTGCGGCCCCGCGCGGCTTTTGCGCCGGGGTTGATCGGGCGATCGAAATCGTCGACCGCGCGCTCGAACGGTATGGCGCGCCGGTTTATGTGCGGCACGAGATCGTGCACAACAAATTCGTGGTCGACGGGCTCAAGGCGAAGGGCGCGGTGTTCGTCGAAGAACTGGACGAAGTGCCCGAAGGGGTGCCGGTGGTATTCAGTGCCCACGGCGTGCCCAAGGCCGTGCCCGCAGAAGCCCAGCGGCGCGGGCTCGATTACCTCGATGCTACCTGCCCGCTGGTCAGCAAGGTCCACCGTCAGGCGGAACGGCAGATCGAGGCCGGGCGCCACATCGTGTTCGTCGGCCATCGCGGCCATCCCGAGGTAATCGGCACGCAGGGCCAGGTGCCCGAAGGCCGCATGACGCTGGTCGAAACGGTCGCCGATGTCGACGCGCTGACGTTTGCACCGGATGCAGCGCTGGCTTTCCTGACCCAGACCACGCTGTCGGTGGATGACACCGCGCAAGTGCTCGGCGCGCTCAAGGCCAGATATCCCGCTATCGTCGGCCCCAAGGCGGAAGACATCTGTTACGCAACCTCCAACCGGCAGAAGGCGGTCAAGCAGATCGCGCCGAGCTGCGACCTGGTGCTGGTGATCGGTTCGCCCCAGTCGTCCAACTCGCTGCGGCTGGTCGAAGTGGCGCAGCGCTGCGGCACCGAGGCGAAATTGATCCAGCGGGCATCGGATATCGACCCCGCGTGGCTCGAAGGCGTGGGCACATTAGGCCTGACCGCCGGAGCTTCGGCGCCCGAACTGCTGGTGCGCGAAGTGATCGACCAGCTGGCGCAATGGCGCGAGGTGGAAGAACACACGCTGGCCAGTGCCGACGAAAAGATGGTCTTCAAGCTGCCCCGGCAACTGACGGAATAGCGCGGTGGCGGTCTATACCGCGTTGACCGCGGATGATCTCGCCGCGCTGATTGCACACTATGATGTCGGCAGCCTGGTTTCGGCCAAGGGCATTGCCGAGGGCGTTTCCAATTCCAACTGGCTGGTCGAGACGACGGGCAGCGCGGGATCGGGCACGCGCTTTATCCTGACGATGTACGAAGCGCGCGTTGCGACCGGCGACTTGCCATTCTTCCTGGGCCTACTCGACCACCTGGCCGCCAGCGGCAGCCCGGTTCCGCGCACGATCCATGACCGAGATGGCGCGGCCTTTCGCCCGATTGGCGGTAAGGCGGTGGCACTGATCGAATTCCTGCCCGGTGTTTCGGTGGACGTGCCCAGCGAGGCGCAGGCGCGCGCGGTGGGTGAAGCGCTGGCGGGCATACACGTTGCCGGGTCCAGTTTCAGCGGCGAGCGAACCAACACCATGGCGCTGCCGCACTGGCGAGAGCTGTTCGGCGGTTGCGGCAACGATGGGCTGGCGTCGATCGACCCTGGACTGCCGGCGATGGTTGGGCAGGAGCTGGATTACCTCGCCGCCAACTGGCCGCAGGATCTGCCCCGCTCGGTCATCCACGCTGACCTGTTTCCCGACAACGTGCTGCTGCTGGGTGACCGGGTCACCGGACTGATCGATTTCTATTTCGCCTGCACCGACCTGACGGCCTACGATCTGGCCGTAACTCATGCCGCGTGGTGTTTTGGCCGTGACGGCGCCTTCCGGCCCGGTATCGCCGAGGAAATGCTGGCGGGTTACGGCGAACGTCGGCCGCTGTCGGAGGCCGAGCTGAACGCCTTGCCCATCCTGGCGCGCGGCGCCTGCCTGCGCTTCCTCGCTACGCGGGCGTACGACTGGCTGCACACACCGGCGGGTGCGCTGGTTACCCGCAAGGACCCGCGGCAATTTGCCCGGCGGCTGGAATTCTATCGCAAGAGCGGCGCAGGGGCCTTTCGCACAGCCGCCGCCTGAGGCATGGCAGCGCGATGAAAAAGGTAGAGATTTTCACCGACGGCGCCTGCAAGGGCAATCCTGGACCCGGCGGCTGGGGCGTGCTTTTGCGGATGGGCGCGCACGAAAAGGAGCTGAGCGGCGGCGAAGCCCACACCACCAACAACCGGATGGAAATGACCGCCGTGATCAGGGCGCTCGAGGCACTGATCGAACCGTGCGACGTCGCCGTACATTCGGACAGCCGTTATGTCATCGACGGGATAACCAAGTGGGTTGCCGGGTGGCAGCGCAAGGGCTGGATCAATGCCAGCAAGAAGCCGGTTCGCAACGAAGACCTGTGGCACCAACTGATCGCCGCCGTCGCCCCGCACCGGGTCACCTGGCAGTGGGTCCGGGGCCATGACGGCCATGCCGAGAACGAGCGGGTTGACCAAATCGCCAGCGCTGCCGCCGAGGCCGCGCGCTAGCTGAACCGGGCCGGGGCGTAGAGCGTTTCGTCCAGCTTTTCGGTCATTTCATCGCGGCCAAGCCCGAGCAAAAGCTGCGCGCCAAGGCGGGCGGCAGCGGGCGCGGTCTGGATGCCGAAGCCGCCTTGCCCGGCAAACCAGAACAGCCCCTCGCGAAGCGCATCGAAGCCATAGACGGGCAGCCGGTCGGGCGCGAAGCTGCGCAGCCCGGCCCACTTGTGTTCGACCGCCGCGACGCGCCAGTCCACCACCTGTTCGAACCGGTCGATCGCGAGCGCCAGATCCAGTTCCTCTGGCGCGGCATCGCACGGCGGGCTTGGCGTTTCGTCATGCGGGCTGAGCCACAGCTTGCCGTGCTCGGGCTTGAAGTAGAACTGGCCGCCCAGATCGAGCACTAGCGGAAGGTCGGCGGGCGGCGCGGGGACGGTCCGCAACTGCGCCACAGTCCGGCGAAACGGCGTGATACCGAGCGCCTGCGCGCCTGCCAGCGCGGCCAGCTCGTCCGCCCAGGCGCCCGCTGCGTTGACGAGCACACGTGCGCGCACTTCGCCTGCCGGACCGGACGACAGGCGCCAGCCGTCGCCTTCACGCTCGGCATGCTCGAGCCGGCAGTTGACCCGCAGTGTGGACCCCGCTCGCTTGGCCCGTGAGAGGTAGTGCTGGTGGAGCGCGGCGACATCGATATCCGCGCAGGCTGGCTCGGCAATGGCGTGAACCCACACCGGCTTTATGCCCGGCACGCGCTGTTCGAGCGCCGCCCGCCCAAGCCGATCGATCTGGACGCCGCTATCGGCGAACCGCTCGATGAAGGCGGCAACTTCGGCCTCGCTATCGGCTTTGGCGATATAGAGCGCGCCGCGCGGTGACAGCATCCCAAGTTCGCGCAAATAGGGCCCGGATGCGAGCGTGAGCGGGACCACCTCGGGCCCGCCATAGCACTCCTCCCAAAACGCCGCCGAGCGGCCGGTGGCATGATATCCGGGCACGGCTTCGGCTTCGGCAATCAGCACGCTGGCGTGCGGCGCCAGCTCGGCCGCAAGGCTTGCCCCGGCCATGCCGGCGCCAATCACAGCAATGTCGTAAATCTCGCTCAAGCCGTTACGCTTTCAAGGAAGGCGTCGATCGCGGCGAGCGCCCGGTCGCGCACTGCATCCACTTCGCGCAAGATTTCGTGCGCCGCCTCACCGCCGAACCACAAAGACTGGACGAGCGGCAGACGCGCCTCCGCGCGGCGAATCGCCTGCACCCCCACCAACCGGTCGGCGGTCGTTGCAAACAGGAATATCGGGAGCGTGACTGACTCGAGTAGCCCACGCCGCGCAAGCCAATAGATCGAGGCCAGCGATTGCCTGACCCAGCCCCAGCTCCCCGGCCCCATCGCCAGTTCCGGACGCTGGGCGCGCCACGCCAGTTCATCGGCATAGCGCGCATCGTCATGCGTCAGCAACTTCTGGCGGAAGGCGGGCACCTCGCCCGGCCGCTCGCTCCATTTCCACGCCGGGCGGCGGACATCGCCGAGTGCGCACATGGCGTTGGCGGCCAACCGGCGCAGCGCCAGCGGCACGCGTTCGGGCAGCACGTCGAGCATGGGTGCCGAGAGCACGAGCGCCGCTGGAGCGGGGGCGAGCGCCCCTTCCGCCGCCGCGCGCAAGGCAAGGTGGCCCCCCATCGAATGGCCAACCAGCACCAGCGGGCCACTGCGCCCGGCAGCCCAATGGCGCCAGAACGCCGCCAGGTCGGCGGTCCAGGTTGCGAAATCATCGACATGGCCGGTGACCGCGTCTGCGCCCAACCGGCCCGATCCGGCCTGGCCGCGCCAGTCGATCGCGGTTACCCGCCAGCCCTGCCGCCGCCAGTGGTCGAAACTTTCGAGATACTTTTCGTAGAAATCGCCGCGGCCGGTCAGGAACAACAGGTTTCCGCGCGGCGAGGCGGCGGGTTCGGCACCGTCCAGCTGGCGGATTTCATGGCCGTCGGGCGCCCGCCACCGCTGCTCCCTGGCACCGGGCGGAATTGTCCTGCGATCGAACGCCGCCTGCGGCTTGATCGCTTGGATAATACCGGCCTCCTGTGCTTGGTTACTATTTGGTAAGTCATGATCGCTAGCACTGAGCCCGGGATTTCGGGGTTAAGATGCTGGACGATCCAATCAAGTATGGCCTGCTCGCCGCGTTGGCAATTGCGCTGCTCGTTGCCGCGTTCACCGACTTGCGCAGCCGTCACATCGGCAACTGGCTCAATGCCGGCATTGCCCTGGGCGCGCCTTTCTTCTGGTGGGCCAGCGGACTTGACCTGTGGCCGGGTATGGCGCTGCAGCTTGGCGTAGCAGTGGTAACCTTTGCCGTGCTCTCCGTGCTGTTCGCGATCAGGGCCATGGGCGGCGGCGACGTCAAATTGCTGACCGGCCTGGCGCTGTGGATCCCGCCGGACTCGTTTCTGAAACTGATCATCATGATGTCGCTGCTGGGCGGCGTGCTGACGCTGGGTTTCGGCGCGTGGCACCTGATGCGCCGCCAGCGCGACAAGCTAACCATCCCATACGGGGTGGCCATTTCAATGGCGGGACTGTGGGTGCTGGGCACCAGTTACCTTCCTGCCGCTTCGACAGCCGTTTTCGGTTGAACCCGATTTTAACCATTCGGACCGTAAGCAGCGTCAATCAATCGCTTACGACCATTTAAGGGACGAGACGCACCATGGACAGGAAGAAGCTGGTTCTGCTGCTCGGGGCACTGATCATCGCGATCGGTACCGCCATGGCTGCACGGAGCATGTTCGCCGGAGCGGCCGCTCCTGAATCGCAGGCTGCGCCGGTCGCGCAGGGACCCAAGGTCCTGGTGGCCAAGCGCGCCCTGCCGATCGGCACCATTATTACCGCAGACGCGGTCGGCTACCAGCTGTGGCCGCAGGAAATGGTCCAGGACGCCTACTTCATCGACGGCGAAGCCGACATGAGCAAGCTGCTTGGCACGGTCGTGCGTCATTCGATGACCGCTGGTGAACCGGTGACCCAGGGTTCGCTGGTGAGTCCCGGTGATCGCGGCTTCCTTGCAGCGGCGCTTGGCCCGGGCATGCGCGCCGTGACGGTACCAGTGACCGCCAACACCGGCGTCGGCGGGTTTATCTTCCCGGGCGATCACGTCGACATGATGCTGACCTCGAGCGTTACGGGCGGCAGCGAAGACGCCGCGCTCCGGACCACTGAAACGATCCTGCGCAACTTGCGCGTTCTGGCGACCGACCAGGCAACCGAAAGCACCACCTCGGAGGACGGCAAGACCGTGGTCACCGCGGTGCGCACGGTGACAATGGAAGTCACGCCCCGGATTGCCGAAAAGATCGCGGTCGCCCAGACGATTGGCTCGCTTAGCCTGACGCTGCGCTCGATCGCCGACAACCAGACCGACCTTGAACGGGCCATCGCGTCTGGCGATGTCGACTTGTCGAACGATCCGTCGAAGACCGATGAAGACCGCCTGCTGCGGATGGCTTCGAGCCGGCCGCAGGATGGTGCCTCGACTTATGTGACTGGCGGGGACGTGTCGCGCTTCCAGCGCACCTCGATCCCGCGGCCGAGCACCCCGCCTGCGGCTGCGGCAGTCGGCGGCCCGGTCTACGCCGCGGTCCCGTCGGGCCCGATGGTTCGGGTCAGCCGGGGCAAGGCGGTTACGGTTGAATCCGTGGGCCGCGGTAGCGGTGCAATCCTGACCGGGCAGACCAGCAGCATGCGCACACTGGGTGCTGCCCTGCCTTCCGCCATGATGTTGCCGTGAGGACGCCAAACTTCTCTCTCGCCGAACGTCATCATGACGCTGCGGCACGCGAATTAAAACCAAGGGGCATGACAATGAAGAGCCGCCTTACCAAGACTGTCCTGTTCGCCGCCTGTGCGCTTGCGCCGATGGCTGCGATGCCGGCCGGAACCGCCCAGGCCCAGGCCGTGACTAGCCCGGCGACGGATATCGTCCTGTCGATCGGCAACGGCCAGCTGGTTACCGTTCCGGGCAATATGGCCGATATCTTCGTGGCCAACGAAGCCATCGCCGATGTCCAGGTCAAATCGCAGCGCCAGCTCTATGTCTTCGGCAAGGCCGGCGGCGTGACCACGGTTTATGCCAGCAACAATTCTGGCGACATCATCTGGTCGGCCAATGTGCGCGTCGGTTCGAACCTCGATAGCGTCGACCAGATGCTGCACCTGGCGATGCCCGAAGCAAACATCCAGGTTGCCACGATGGGCACCAACACGGTGCTGCTGACCGGTACGGTTGCTGCGCCGGAAGATGCCGCCGAGGCCGAACGCCTGGTCTCCGCTTTTGTAGGTGACGGCGCCAATGTCGTTTCCCGCCTGCGCATGGCCACTCCGCTGCAGGTCAACCTGCGGGTGCGGTTTGCCGAAGTCAGCCGCTCGCTGGTGCGCAACCTCGGGGTCAACCTCACCACCGTAGACCGGACCAGCGGCTTCAAGTTTGGCGTCGGCCAAGGACGCACGGCGGGCATAACGCAATTCACTCCCACAAGTATCGACCCGACCACCGGTGCGGTGATTCCCGCCGGACCACTTGGTGTCGGCCGTACGACAGGACCGGCCGGCTCGAGCGTGCTGAGCAACATCGCCGGCGGCACGACGCTGGGCGCATTTGGTCGCTTCCTCGGTCTCGACATCGGCAGTGCGCTTGACCTTGCAGAGCGCGACGGCCTGGTGACAACGCTGGCCGAACCGAACCTGACCGCGCTGTCTGGCGAGACCGCCGAATTCCTTGCCGGCGGCGAGTTCCCGATCCCGCTCAGCCAGGGCCTCGGTACGACGACCATCGAATACAAGAAGTACGGCGTCAGCCTGGCCTACACCCCGACGGTGCTGGCCAACGGCCGGATCTCGATCCGCGTGCGTCCGGAAGTGTCCGAGCTGTCGAACCAGGGCGCGGTGACGGTGAACAACTTCACCATCCCGGCGCTGACCGTTCGCCGGGCGGAGACCACGGTCGAACTCGGTTCAGGCCAGAGCTTCATGATTGCCGGCCTGCTCAGCAGCAATTCCCAGAACACGATCGACAAGGCGCCTGGCGCGGGTGACATCCCGATCCTGGGCAACCTGTTCCGCTCGACCGAGTTCCGCCGCGGACAGACCGAGCTGGTCATCGTTGTGACCCCCTACCTGGTGCGCCCGGTCAACGACAGCGACATCCACCTTCCGACTGACGGTTTCCAGACCGCGACCACGGGTGAACAACTGCTGCTCAACCGCGATCAAAGCGGTGTCGATGGCGCAACGCGGCCAATGCCGCATGCCGCCGACGAAGCGCCCCGGCCGCAAGTCGGCATGGCCCAGCAGGATACGCCCGCACTGGCAGCCGACGATCGCCGCCTCCGCGGCCAAGATGAACAGCGTGCCGAGGCCGTGACGCCCGGCTTCAGCCTGCGGTGAGAAAGGTGAGCAAGATGCCCATTCAAAGCAAATCTGCAGCAGCGGCTGCCATCGCCCTCTCGCTTGGCCTGGTCCTTTCGGGGTGCAACACCACGCAGGACAACCGTTCGCTTTACAGTGTGAAGCAGCCGGTGGTCGAACGGAGCAACTTCACGCTCGACGTCGATGCGGGTGCCGCTGGACTGCCTATTTCGGAACAGCGCCGGCTGGCTGGCTGGTTCGAAACGATGGACCTTCGCTATGGCGACCGGGTTGCCGTCGATGGCCCGATCACCAGCGCCGCTGTGCGCAACGATGTCGCCGCGATCGCCTCGCGCCACGGCATTCTGCTCAGCGACGGCGCGCCGGTTACTTCGGGTTATGTCGATCCCGGCAAAGTCCGGATCGTGGTTACGCGCTCGCACGCCTCGGTCCCGGGTTGCCCTGACTGGAGCGATCACTTTGCCAACAACCTGCAAAACGCCGCCAGCGAAGGCTTCGGCTGCGCCGTGAACGGCAATTTCGCGTCCATGGTCGCCGATCCGCAGCACTTGCTGAACGGCGCCGAAGGTTCGGGCGACACGGTGGTCATGAGTTCGACCAAGGCGATCGAATCCTATCGCAGCGCTGTACCGACCGGCAGCGGCGGGCTGAAATCCGTCAGCACCTCGTCCGGTTCTGGCTCATCTGGGAGTAACTAAGTAATGAACGCGCCTTGGAAACCCGGCCCGATGGGCAATCGCGACCCCTTCGCCGCGTTCATTTGCGACGAGGCAGCGCTCGATGTCCTGCGCCCGGTGATTATCGAAATGGGCTGGCAGCCCGAGAAGTGCAACAAGGGCGGCCTGCGCAACGCGGTCCAGTCCCTGTCGATCTCGGCCAGCCCGGCGATCCTGATGGTTGACCTTTCGGAAAGCGGCGATCCGCTGAACGACATCAACGGGCTGGCCGAAGTGTGCGAGCCCGGCACGGTGGTGATCGCGGTTGGGCAGGTCAACGACGTGCGCCTGTACCGCGACCTGCTTGCCAGCGGGATCCACGATTACTTGCTCAAGCCGCTTTCGGCCGGCCAGGTGCGCGACACCCTGACGCAGGCGCAGGCGGTGTTCTCAAACCCGCGTTCAAGCGACGGCGAAACGGTCAAGAAGCACGTTTCGACAGCAGTCGTGGGCACCCGCGGCGGTGTCGGCGCGTCGACTCTGGCAACTTCGCTGGCGTGGCATTTCAGTGCCGATTACAAACGCCCGACGGCGCTGCTCGACCTTGACGTGCACTTTGGCACTGGCGCGCTCGCGCTCGATCTCGAGCCGGGCCGCGGGCTGACCGATGCCATCGAAAACCCGAGCCGCATCGACGGCCTGTTCATCGAACGCGCGATGATCCGCGCCAACGATCACCTGGCGATTCTGTCAGCCGAAGCGCCGATCAATTCGCCGCTGATGACCGACGGCACGGCCTTCGTGCAGCTGCAGGAAGAATTCCGCCAAGCGTTCGAGATGACCGTGGTCGATCTGCCGCGCAACATGCTGGTCAATTTCCCGCAGTTGATGGTGGACGTGAACATCGTCGCGCTGGTGACCGAGATGACGCTGGCTTCGGCCCGCGACACCATCCGTGTGCTCTCGTGGCTCAAGTCGCACGCGCCGCAGGCCCAGCCGCTAATCATCGCGAACAAGATTCAGCAAGGCGTGAGCGAGATTTCGAAAGCTGACTTCGAAGCGTCGATTGAACGCAAGATCAATTTCACGATCCCGTTCGACCAGAAGGCCGCGGCCAACGCTGCCAAGCTGGGCCAGACTTTTGCCGACGCGAACCGTTCGGCTAAGGCCGGGCAGGCCATTCGCGATATCGCCAAGGCGATTGTCGGGGTGAGCGATGACGATGGCGCCGAACTGGCGCGTACCAGCGGCAGCGGCACCTCGCTTCTTGGCAAGTTCGACCTCAAGTCGCTGCTCGCCAAGAAGGACAAGAGCAGCGCACCGGCACAATCCGAAGCAGCATGATTTGCCGGCGTGCGGCCCGGTGCCGCACGTTGGTTAGGTTGGAAAACAGGAAGGTCGAGGGCGGAAAATGGACATCATCCAGCTAGTCCTGGTGGTCGGCGGAATGATGGCCCTCCTGATCATGGGCTATTCGCTCGTCACCGGCACATCACCCGCCAAAGCCGGCAATCGCCGCCTGCAGGCGGTGCGTTACCGGCATTCCGAGAGCACGACCGATCGCGTTGAATCGCAGCTCAAGAAAGCCATCGCGGCGCGCAAGCCGAAGCGTCACCAGGTTGCCGGCGCCAAGTCGCGTTCGGAAGCCCTCGCCATCCGCCTCGCCCGTTCGGGCAAGAGCTGGAAGGTGACGCAGTATCTCTACGCCTCACTCGGTCTCGGCCTGTTCATTGCGGCCGTTATTTTCCTCAGCACTGGCGCACCCCTGATGGCGCTTGGGCTTGGCGTGCTGGTGGGCGCCGGCTTGCCGCACATGGCGGTCAACTTCCTCATCAAGCGGCGGATCAACAACTTCACCACCAAGTTTCCCGACGGTATTGAACTGCTGGTGCGCGGCCTGCGTTCAGGCCTGCCGGTCGCCGAGACCATCGGCGTGGTGGCAACCGAAGTCCCTGGTGCCGTGGGTGAAGAGTTCAAGGCCGTGGTCGAGCGCATGCGGATCGGCCGGACAATGGAAGAATCACTCCAGATCACCGCCGACAAGCTGGGCACGGCCGAATTCCAGTTCTTCGTGATCACGCTGGCAATCCAGCGCGAAACCGGCGGCAACCTGGCGGAAACCCTGTCAAACCTGTCGGATGTGCTGCGCAAGCGCGCGCAGATGAAGCTCAAGATCCGCGCGATGAGCTCGGAATCGAAAGCGTCGGCTTACATCGTCGGCGCGCTGCCGTTTATCGTCTTCGGCATGATCTCGTGGATCAACCCGAGTTACACGGCTGGCTTCTTCATCGACGACCGCCTTATCGCCACCGGCCTTGGCGGCCTGGTGTGGATGGGCCTTGGCGCGTTCATCATGGCCAAGATGGTCAGCTTCGAAATCTGAGCGGGAACGGAACACAGTCATGACCATCCCACACGGACCCACTCTTCTCGGTGTCGACGTCATCCTTGCCGGCACTGTGCTCGCCGGCATTGCCGCGGCGGCGGTTATGTTCGCCGTCTACGCCGCGCTTACCGTGCGCGATCCGATGGCCAAGCGGGTCAGGGCGCTCAACGACCGGCGCGAAGAGCTCAAGGCCGGGATCATCAAGCAGAGCGGCCGCAAGCGGGCGAGCGTGCTGCGCCGGACCGACAAGACCGACAAGATGAAGGAGCGCCTGGAAGGGATGAAGGTCCTCCAGGAAAGCCAGGTCAAGATCATCCAGCAGAAGCTGGCTCAGGCGGGTTACCGCAACAAGGAACTGGCCGTGATGGTCATTTTCGCCCGCATGGTGCTGCCGATCGTGCTCGGCTTCATCGGCGTGGTTGTGCTGTACTGGCTGCAGATGTTTCCGGAATGGGGCAGCTTCAAGCGTTTCGCGGGCTTCGCCGTTCTGGTCATCGCCGGCTACAAGGGGCCCGAGTTATTCCTTAAGAACAAAGCCAAGAAACGGACCAACGAGATCCGCAAAGGCCTGCCGGACGCACTCGACCTGCTGGTCATCTGCGCCGAAGCCGGCCTTACCGTCGACGCCGCGTTCAATCGCGTGGCCAAGGAACTCGGCCGCGCCTATCCCGAACTGGGCGACGAATTCGCGCTTACCGCGATCGAGCTGTCGTTCCTCACCGAGCGGCGCCAGGCGTTCGAGAACTTCGCCTACCGGGTGGATCTCGATGCCGTGAAGGGCGTGGTCACCACCATGGTCCAGACTGAGCGCTATGGTACCCCGCTTGCGTCGTCACTGCGCGTGCTGTCGGCTGAATTCCGCAACGAACGCATGATGCGGGCCGAAGAAAAGGCCGCGCGCCTGCCGGCGATCATGACCGTGCCGTTGATCCTGTTCATCCTGCCGGTGCTGTTCATCGCCATTCTGGGCCCGGCGGCCTGTTCAATCTCCGACGCCTTCTCGCCTACCGGCGCGATGAACGGCGGCCACTAGTCTTCTGGACGGAGGGGTAAGCAGCGGCCTCGCGGATCAGTCCGCGGGGCCGTTGTCATTCGACGCCGAAATTTCCGCTGTCGAGGGTCTCGGCGTCGAGGTCCTTCACTTCGCCGCGGACGCGATGCAGCAAGGCGCGGAACTGGGCCACTTCGTCGGGAGAGAAGCGGGCAAACAGGCGCCGTTCCATTTCCAGTGCCAGCGGCATGATCTCGTCATGCACGTCCATGCCAGCCGCCGTCAGTTCGAGCAGGTGTGACCGGCCATCCTGCGCGTTGGGCTGGCGTGACACGAGGCCGCGTTCTTCCAGCACCTTGCAGGCGCGGTTGACCGCGACTTTGTCCATCAACGTCAGGCTGGTCAGCTCGCGCTGGGTCAGCCGTCCGGAATCGCCGAGCACCGCCATCACCCGCCATTCGGGCACGCTGAGGCCGAACCGCGTACGGTATTCGAGCGCGATACGCCCGCTGACGGCGTTGGACGTGACCGAAAGCTGGTAGGGCAGGAATTCCTTGAGGCGCGGATGATCTGTCATGGTCGTAACTTTGTTACAGCGCCGCGCGCAATGCAAGCTGTCGCCCAACTTGGGATACGGGTCACGCCTTGCGCATGCCGGCAATATAGCGACCGGCCACCGCGTCGAGCCGGGCAGCGGCGCGCGGGTCCCATTGGGCAAACGGCGAGACAATCGCGCTGTCGAGCGCGCGGTCGATCGGGTTTTCCGGGCGCGTGGCCGGCAGGGCCTTGGCCAAGAGGCGCAGCGCCTTGCGCGCGGTTTTGACGTTGCCGCGCATGATCGAGAGAATGGCAGACGCTTCGACGGGCGCTTCGCCTTCGCGCCAGGAATCGTAGTCGGTGACCATCCCGAGCAGCGCGTAGGGCAGCTCCGCCTCGCGGGCGAGGCGCGCTTCGGGCATCGCGGTCATGCCGATCACGTCGGCGCCCCACTGGCGGTAAAGCGTGCTCTCGGCGCGGGTCGAGAACTGCGGCCCCTCGATCGCCACGTAGCAGCCTGCGCGGTGCACTTCGACCCCGGCAGCCGCAGCCGCATCGGCAGCAAGGCCCGCGAGCCGCGCGCAGACCGGCTCTGCCAGCGCGACATGCGCGGTGATCCCGGCGTCGAAGTAGCTGCGCGCACGGCCTTCAGTCCGGTCGATGACCTGGTCAACCGCGACGAAATGGCCGGGTGCCAGTTCCTCGCGCAGCGAGCCGATGGCCGAGAGTGCCAGCACATCGGTCACCCCGCAGCGTTTCAGAACATCGATATTGGCGCGGTAATTGACCTGGCCGGGCGCCAATCTGTGGCCTTCGCCGTGGCGCGAAATGAAGGTAAATCGCACGCCGCCCAGCGTCCCCATCGTCACCGGGCCCGAGGGCTCACCAAAGGCGCTGGCGACAGGAATCTGCTGCGCATCGTCGAGGTCTAGGCCATCGTACAGGCCAGACCCGCCGATTACGCCGATATGCCAGCTGCCAGTTGCCCGCGCGATCATGGGATCAGCGCGGCGGCATGCGTATGGCGCCGTCGAGCCGGACCGTCTCGCCGTTGAAATAGCCGTTTTCGAGCATCAGCATGACGAGGTCGGCATATTCCGACGGATGGCCGAGACGCTTGGGAAATGGCACCGCGGCGGCGAGCGATTGCTGCGCCTTTTCGGGCAGCCCGGCCAGCAGCGGAGTGTTGAACACGCCCGGCAGGATGGTGTTGATGCGAATACCTTCGGACATGAAATCGCGCGCAATCGGCAGGGTCATGCCTGCCACCCCCGCCTTGGATGCGGAATAGGCGACCTGCCCGATCTGGCCATCGACGGCCGCCACGCTGGCGGTGCAGACAATCGCGCCGCGCTCGCCGTCAGCCAGCCCGTCCAGCGTCATCATCCCCGCCGCTGCCTTGGCCACGCACTGGAACGTGCCCATCAGGTTGACCTTGATGGTCTTGAGGAACAGCTCGACCGGCAGGTGGCCGATTGCGCCGGTCTCCTTGTCGCGCCGCACCGTCTTGCCGATGGTGCCGATACCCGCGCAGCAGACCAGCGCCCGTTCCTGCCCGTGCGCCCCGCGCGCCTTGGCATAGCCGGCATCGACCGAGGCTTCGTCCGACACATCGACTTGGCAGAAGGTGCCGCCGATGTCCGCCGCAACGGCCTCGCCGCGCTGCTCGTTGAGGTCGAACAGCGCCACTTTCGCGCCCCTGGCCGCCAGTGCCCGCGCGCTCGCTTCGCCAAGGCCGGAAGCGCCCCCAGTGACCACGGCGGCCATGGAACTGTCGATCTTCACGTCTCTCTCCTCGGATGCGGCGGCTGTGCTGGGCGCGCCTTAGCCGCTCGCCCGCCATGCTGCCAGCGGGCCGGCAAGGAAAAGTTGTCGTGGGTTTCGAACATCTCTGCCGTATGCAGCCAATCGGCAGGTTAAGGGGCGCTGCCACTGGGCAAGGGTTTCGTCGCTCACGGAGTTCCGCATGGTTCTTGTCTCCGCCGCGCTGGTACCGGTCATCGTGGCCGGAGCGCTCATTCTCCTGCTGATCGCCTTTGCGACCGAAATCCGCCCGCCGGAAGTCTGCGCGATAGCGGCGGTGGCGGTGCTGCTGGCCCTTGGCGTGCTTTCGGCCGACGATTTGCTCCAGTCGCTCAGCAACCCGGCGCCGCTGACTATCGTCGGCATGTTCATTGTTTCCGCGGCGCTGGTCCGAACCGGGCTGCTCGACGATTTTGCCCGCATGGTGACCGAGCGGGCGAAGGATTCGCCGCGCAGCGCGGTGGCCATGCTGCTGGCGCTGGTGGCGGCCCTGTCCGCCTTCACCAACAACACCCCGCTGGTGATGATGATGATCCCGGTTGGCATCGTGCTCGCCAAGCAATTGGGCGAAACATCATCCAAGCTGCTGATGCCGATCTCGTTCGCCGCCATCCTGGGCGGGACCTGCACCTTGATCGGCACCTCGACCAACTTGCTGGTTGACGGCGTGGCGCGCGACGCGGGCCTGGCGCCGTTTTCGATCTTCGAAATCGCACCCGTCGGCATTATCGTGGCGATTGCCGGTGTGATTTACTTGGCGCTTGCCCGGTCGCTGTTGCCCGATCGATTCACGGTCGCCTCGCTGGCCGACACGTCCGAAGACAAGCGTTTCACCGTCTCGGTGGCGATTGATGCGGACTCCCCGTTCATCGGCCGCATCGCCACGACGATTTCTGCGTTCAATCGCGGTGAAAGGCGCCTGATCGACCTCATCCGCGATGAACAGTCGCTGCGCGGCTGGCTCGCCGGAGCCACCCTCCAGCCCGGCGATGTGATGGTTCTGCGCTGCCCGGCCAAGGACCTGCTGACGATCAAGGAAAGTGGCAGCCTGCAACTGGCGGGCCCGGCGAGCGAACCCGACGTAATTGCCCAATCCACCCGCGGATCGACCGTGATCGAGGCGCTGCTGCTGCCCGACGCCAAGATCATCGGCCGCAAGTTTTCCGACCTCGCCATTCGCCGCCGCTACGGAGTCTATCCGATCGCCCTGCACCGCCGCGGGAGCAACCTGCAGGACCGGTTCGAGAACGTGCCGCTGGAACCGGGCGACACGGTGCTGTTCGAAGGCGATCGCAGCGACCTGTCGCGGCTGGTCGAGAGCGAAAACCTGGTCAACCTGGCCGAGCCGAAGTCGCAAGGATTCCGCACCCGTAAGGCCCCCATCGCGCTGGCGGTGCTGGTGGCGATCGTGGCCAGCGCTTCGTTCAACGTGTTGCCCCTGCCCGCGCTCGTCACGCTTGGCGTGGCGGTGGTGCTGGTGACGCGCTGCATCGAGGCGGACGAGGCCTTTTCCGCTGTCGACTGGCGGATCATTGCGCTGGTAGTGGCGATGCTGGCGATCGGGACCGCCCTGGCCAAAGCCGGGCTGGTGGAGAGCGCGGTTGAATACGCGACCCCGCTGCTGGGCGGATTCTCGCCGTGGGTGGCGCTGGCCGCGATCTACCTGCTGAGCCTGTTCCTGACCGAGCTGGTGACCAATAACGCGGTCGCCGTGGTGGTCACTCCGCTGGCGATCAAGCTCGCCCTCGCGCTCGGCTCAGACCCCCGCCCGTTCGTGATCGCGGTGATGTTCGCAGCCAGCGCCAGCTTCCTCACGCCCATCGGCTACCAGACCAATACGCTGGTCTATGGCGCGGGCGGCTACAAGTTCGGCGACTTCGCCCGCTTCGGCTTCCCGCTGACGCTGGTCGTCTCGGTCGTGACGCTGGTGGCTATCCCGCTGATCTGGCCGCTCTAGCGCAGGCGCGCAGAGTTCATGGCAATACGTCAGTCGAGCGAAGGCACACTCAACGCCTAGCGAAGGATCGTCTTCGAAGACGAGCGCGCTCCGCTGGCGCGACGGCTGTCAACGGCGGCGTGTCTTTCAGACTTTCACCGCCCTTCCGGCTACGGAAAACTTTGAATACCACTCGATTTCCCCACCATGCAGCGGCGCAAGTGCCCCAACCGATCGCGCCCTCACTCCACCGCGATCTTGAGTTCGCCGTCGCCCTCGTCGACCTTCACCGTGCTTCCATCGGGCACTTCGCCGGCGAGCAGTTTCTCGGCCAGCGGGTCCTGCAGGTAGCGCTGCACCGCGCGCTTTAGAGGGCGCGCGCCGTAGACCGGATCGTATCCGACCCGGCCAAGCCAGCGCTTGGCGGCTTCGGTCAGGTCGAGTTCGATCTTGCGGTCCTTCAGCAGTTTCTGCACCCGAGCGACCTGGATATCGACGATCGGCGCCATGTGTTCGAGGCCGAGGCGGTGGAACAGCACGATCTCGTCCAGCCGATTGAGGAATTCGGGGCGGAAATGGCCGCGCACGATTTCCATCACCTGCGGTTCGACATCCTCTACCTTCTGCCCTTCGTCGAGGTTGGCGAGGAACTGGCTGCCGAGGTTGCTGGTGAGGATGATCAGGGTGTTGGCGAAATTGACCACGCGGCCCTGCCCGTCGGTCAGGCGGCCATCGTCGAGCACTTGCAGCAGCACGTTGAACACGTCGGAATGGGCTTTTTCGACTTCGTCGAACAGCACGACCTGATAAGGCCGTCTGCGAACCGCTTCGGTTAGAACTCCACCTTCTTCATAACCAACATAGCCCGGAGGGGCGCCAATCAGCCGCGCCACGGCGTGCTTTTCCATGAATTCGCTCATGTCGATCCGCACCATCGCGGTGTCATCGTCGAACAGGAATTCAGCCAGCGCCTTGGTCAGCTCGGTCTTGCCGACGCCGGTCGGGCCGAGGAACAGGAAGCTGCCGAGCGGCCGGTTGGGATCCTGCAGCCCGGCGCGCGCCCGGCGCACCGCCTTGGACACCGCCACGACCGCCAGTTCCTGTCCGATCACGCGCTTGCCGATGGCGGATTCCATCTGCAGCAGTTTGTCGCGCTCGCCCTGCAACATCCGGTCAACCGGCACCCCGGTCCACTTGCTGACCACCGCGGCGATGTCATCCTCGTTTACTTCCTCGCGCAGCAGCGCGTTGGCGGACTGCCCCTGCGCCTCGCCGAGCAGCTTCTCGAGTTCGGGAATGCGCCCGTAGGAAAGCTCGCCCGCCCGTGCGAGATCGCCTTCGCGCTGCGCCTGCTCAAGCTCCAGCCGCGCCTGGTCGAGCTGCTCCTTGAGCTTGCCTTCAGCGGCGATCTTGTCACGCTCGCCCTGCCAGCGGGTGGTCAGCTCGGCGGAGCGTTCCTCCAGCCCGGACAGCTCGGCGCGCAACGCGGTGAGGCGGTCCTTGCTGGCCTGGTCCTTCTCCTTGCCGAGCGCGGATTCTTCGATCTTGAGCTGGATGATGCGCCGGTCGAGGGTCTCGATTTCCTCCGGCTTGCTTTCCACCTCCATGCGGATCCGGCTGGCGGCCTCGTCCATCAGGTCGATCGCCTTGTCGGGCAAAAAGCGGTCCGAGATGTAGCGGTTGCTGAGCGTTGCCGCCGCCACCAGCGCGGCATCGGTAATGCGTACGCCATGATGCAGTTCGTACTTTTCCTTGAGCCCGCGCAGGATCGAGATGGTGTCCTCCACGGTCGGCTCGTCCACCAGCACCGGTTGGAAACGGCGTTGCAGCGCGGCGTCCTTCTCGACATACTTCTGGTACTCATCGAGCGTGGTCGCACCGATGCAGTGCAATTCGCCGCGCGCCAGCGCCGGTTTGAGCAGGTTCCCCGCGTCCATGCTGCCTTCCGACGCACCGGCGCCGATCAGGGTGTGCATTTCGTCGATGAACAGGATGATGTGCCCGGCAGCACCCTTCACTTCGTCGAGCACGGCCTTGAGCCGTTCCTCGAACTCGCCGCGATACTTGGCCCCGGCGATGAGCGAGCCCAAGTCGAGGCTCATCAGCGCGCGGCCTTTGAGGCTGTCGGGCACGTCGCCATTGGCGATGCGCAGCGCCAGACCTTCGACCACGGCCGTCTTGCCGGTGCCGGGTTCGCCGATCAGCACCGGGTTGTTCTTGGTCCGCCGGGCGAGGATCTGGATCGTGCGGCGGATTTCCTCGTCGCGGCCGATCACCGGGTCGAGCTTGCCCGCCTTGGCCGCTTCGGTCAGGTCGCGGGCGTATTTCTTCATCGCATCATAGGCGTTTTCGGCGCTCGAAGTATGCGCCGCGCGGCCACCGCGCAGGCCCTCGATCGCCGAATTGAGCCCTTCCGGCGTGACCCCGGCGGCCTTGAGCGCCTGGCCAGCCGTGGTGGTGGTCGCCAGCGTCAGCGCCAGCAACATCCGCTCGACCGTGACGTAGCTGTCACCCGCCTTGTCGGCCACGACCTCGGCCTGGTCGAGCACCCGCACGGTGTCGTTATCCAGTCCCGGGGGTTGCTGCGCGCCGCTGCCCGAAACCGCCGCCATCTTGGCCAGTGCGGCATCGACAGCCTCGACCGCTTCTTTCGGCCGTCCACCGGCGCGATCGATCAGGCCCGACGCCATGCCCTCGCTGTCTTCCAGCAGCGCCTTCAGCAGATGTTCGGGGGTGATCCGCTGGTGGCTCATGCGGATGGCCACGGTCTGCGCCGATTGCAGGAAACCCTTGGCCCGGTCGGTAAATTTCTCGAGATTCATCGCTGCCCCTCAAAATCCTCTGCAGGCCTAGATGGTACTGCGCCCCGGCCACTCAAGGGGCGCAGGTGTATTACCTGGCTAAATCGGTCGTTTCGACCCGATCTGGCCGCCTGTGCAAAAGCGTTAGGCGATTCCCCCCGCGCATGCCAACTTGCGGTCTTTCGCGGGTCGGGGGACTTTTGCGCATGGAAATTCCGGTCGAAGCCGCGCCGTCGCTTACACCGGATATCCAGCTTACCCCGCGCCAGAGACGGCATGCGGTGTTTGCCGCAACGCTCGGCAACGGACTCGAGTTTTACGACTTCATCACCTTCGCGTTTTTCGCGATCCAGATCGGGCACACGTTCTTTCCGTCCGAAAGCGCGTTCCTCAGCCTGATGGGCTCGCTGGCGACGTTCTTCGCCGGGTTCCTCACCCGGCCCCTGGGAGCGCTGGTGCTGGGCACGTACGCCGACCGCGTGGGCCGCAAGCCGGCGATGATGGTCAGCATGTCCCTGATGGGTTTCGGCATCATCCTGCTGGTGCTGACCCCGGGGTATGCCACCATCGGCCTGGCCGCGCCGATAATCGCGGTGATCGCGCGCATGATCCAGGGCTTTGCCCTGGGCGGCGAGGTTGGCTCGGCGACGATCTACATGATGGAAAGCGCCACTCCCGAACGGCGCGGCTATACGATGAGCTGGCAGGGCGCGAGCCAGAACATTGCCGCCTCGGTCGGTGCGGCGGTGGGCCTGCTGCTGACGCTGATAATGAGCGAATCGGAACTGTCGGTCTTTGGTTGGCGCATCGCGCTGGCGTTGGGCGTCACCATCGTGCCGGTGGCGCTGTATGTCCGCCGCACCCTGCCCGAAACGATCCACCAGGCGGACACCGCGGTCATCGCTCACGGGCACTTCCGCACCTACCTGCGGCCGATCATTTGTGGGCTGCTGATCATCGGCAGCGGCACCATCGCCACGTATATCTTCCAGTACATGGCAACTTTTGGCCAGAACACGCTGAAGCTGTCGGCGACCATTTCGATGGGCGGCGAATTCGCCAACAACGCGATCAGCATCTTGGCCGTCTTGCTCGGCGGCGCGGTCAGCGATCGCAAGGGGCGGCGCCACGTGATGCTGGTGCCGCAGCTGATCTTCTGTGCGCTGATCGTGCCGTGCTTCCTGTGGCTGACCACCGAGCGTGACGCGATCAGCTTCATCGGCGCCAACCTGATCCTGTCGTTCGCTTCGGGCTATATGTACGGCGCGGTCTATGCCGCGATCAGCGAGAGCATCCCCAAAGCCGTTCGCGCCCGCGCCTTTGCGCTGATCTATGCCCTGCCGGTGGCAATCCTGGGCGGATCGACCCAGCTGATCATCACCTGGATCCTGGAAGTGACCGGCAGCCCGATGTCGATTGCCTGGTACCTGACCGGCGTTTCGCTGATCGGCTTTGTCGCGATGTATGCGCTGAAAGAAAGCGCCCCGGCCAAGCTGGCGCAAACGCAAGGGATACCGTTTCCCGCCTGAATGCCGCCGCCGATGGCCCAACCGGCAACATAGCTCGACCAACGGCCGACAAGCAGCTTGGCTGGACCGGCCCGCGTGCTATCGGTTGGGCATGATATCCTATCGCCGTTTCATCGCCGCCGCGCTGCCGCTCGCCGCTGGCCTGTCGCTTGTTTCGTGTGCTTCGGCGCCCACCTCAGTCGCCAGCACGGCACCTCCGACCGCTATGGCGATGGCCGCTGCCGATGCGCCGGTACCGCTGTCCACGCTCGTCAGCCAGGTCGACATTCCGTATCAAACGTTCACCCTGCCCAATGGCCTGACCACGATCGTCCATACCGACCGCAAGTCCCCGGTCGTCGGGGTCACGATGTACTACCGCGTCGGCTCCAAGAACGAACCGCGCGGCCGCACCGGCTTTGCCCACTTGTTCGAACACCTGATGTTCGGCGGCAGCGAAAACGTCGAAAACTTCGACATCCCGCTCGAAGGCGCAGGCTCGACCAGTACCAACGGATCGACCTGGTATGATCGTACCAATTACGTCGAAACGGTGCCGACCGGCGCGCTCGACCTGGCGCTGTTCATGGAAAGCGACCGTATGGGCCACCTGCTTGGCGCGGTCACGCAGGACAAGCTCGATAAGCAGCGCGGCGTGGTCCAGAACGAGAAGCGGCAAGGCGACAACCAGCCCTATGGCCTGGTCGAATACAAGCTGGGCGATGCGCTGTTCCCGGTCGGCCACCCCTATCGCCACTCGACCATCGGCTCGATGGCCGATCTCGATGCGGCCAGTATCGCCGACGTGCGCAGCTGGTTTACCGGTCACTATGCGCCCAACAACGTGGTGCTGGTGCTGGCGGGCGATATCGATGCTGCCACCGCGCGCTCCAAGGTAGAACACTGGTTCGGCGACATTCCGCGCGGGCCGGACATCCAGCCGGTCAGTGCCCAGCCCGTCACGCTGGCCGCGCCGGTGCGCGAGGAAATGGCCGACCAGGTCCCCGTGACCCGCATCTACCTCACCTGGAGCGGCCCGGCATGGGCCGACCATGATGCCGCCGCCCTCGCGCTCGGGCTGCACGTTCTGGGCGGACTCGACAGCTCGCGGCTCGACAACGCGCTGGTCCGCGGCGACGAGATTGCCGTCAGCGTTTCGGCCGGTGCGCAGCAATTCCAGCAATTGAGCTTCCTGCAGGCGACAATGGACGTGAAGCCCGGCGTCGACGTGGCCATGGCCGAACAGCGTTTTGACGCGGTCATCGCCGAGCTGGTGGCCAATGGCCCGACCGCCGACGAATTGACCCGCGCGGCCACGCAGACCGTTTCGTCCGAAATCGGCGCGCTCGAACAAGTCGGGGGCTTTTCGGGCAAGGGCGCAACGCTGGCCGAAGGGCTGGTCTATGGCGGCGACATCGACAACTACAAGAAACGGCTGGAAGAGCTGGCCACGCTGACCCCGGCGCAAGTCCAGTCGGCGCTGCAGCGCTGGCTCAGCCGCCCGGCTTACACGCTGACGGTTGTGCCGGGCGAACGGACCGAAGACGGCGCGCAGATGGGCGGCTGGGGCGATGAAGCCGCGGTCACCCCGCCCGCGCCCGACGCCAAGGCCCCGCCGCCGCCGCTCGCCACCAGCCCGCACCGCGACTTCCCCGACGTTGCCCCGGTGGGTGAGCTGACCTTCCCGGCCGTCGAACACGCCGCGCTGTCGAACGGCATTCCGGTCACGCTCGCACGGCGCACGGCGATCCCCAAGGTCAGCCTGGCGATGACCTTCAATGCGGGCGACGCTGCCGACGGTTCCGCGCATGCCGGCACCCAGTCGCTGATGATGGACCTGCTGCAGGAAGGCACTACCACCCGCAGTTCGGAAGAGATCGCGATCGCGCAGGAACGGCTCGGCGCCTCGATCGGCACCGGCACCTCGACCGATCGCAGCTCAGTTTCGATGACCGCGCTGGTGGCGAACTTGCGCCCCTCGCTCGAACTGATGGCCGATGTGGTCAACAACCCGGCCTTCAAGGCAGAAGACGTGGCCCGAGTGAAAGACCAGCGACTGGCTGAAATCGCGCAGGAACTGGCTGAACCGGCTGGCATCGCCTCGCGCGCGCTCGGCCCGCTGATCTACGGCCCGAACCATCCCTATGGCTCGGTCGGCAGCACCGGCAAAACCGACGTGATTGAGGCGTTGACGCCCGAGATCCTGGCCGCCGAACACGCCAGGTGGCTACGGCCCGATCTCGCTCGCCTGACCGTGGTCGGTGATATCACCATGGCGCAGCTGCTCCCCGAACTGGAAGCGGCCTTTGGCCACGAAGTGGCGCCCGCCACGGCCGCGCCAACCAAGAACCTCGCCATTGCGACCCCGCCCCCGGCGCGGCGGCTGATCGTGATCGACCGTCCCAATTCGCCGCAATCGGTCCTGCTGCTCGCGCGCGTGTTGCCGCTGCAAGGCACCCAGCAGGGCACGGAAGCACTCGATCTGGCCAACGAAGTGCTCGGCAACGGATTCCTTTCGCGGCTCAACATGGACTTGCGCGAAGACAAGGGCTGGACTTACGGCATCCGCACGTCGCTGCCCGGCGTTACCGGCCCCCGCTCGCTGGCGGTGTTCACCCCGGTGCAGTCTGATCGCACGGCGGATTCGATCAAGCTGATCCTGGAGGACATGACCAAGTTCGCCACTGGCGCGCAGGGCGTGGATGCGACCGAGCTGCAGCGCGTGACCGACGGTAATATCCGTGGGCTGCCCAACAGCTACCAGACCAACAGCCAGGTGCTCGGCGCGCTGCTCAACAACCAGCAATATGGCCGGCCAGACAATTACCAGACCACGCTGCCGCAGATTTACCGCGGGATCGACGCGGCGCAGATTGACGCGGCGGCCAAAACCTATCTCTCGCCCGATAACCTGGCGATCGTGGTGGTGGGTGACCGGCGCCAGATCGACGATCAGTTGAAGACGCTCAACCTGCCGATCGAATACGTCAGCGCGGACAGCCTCTAAGCTACAGCCGTCCGCGCAGCGCCTGGTAAGCCGCCGCCGCCACGGTGTTGGCGAGGTTGAGCGAGCGGATTGTGTCCGAGCGCATCGGCAGGTGGAACTGGCGGCCGGGATAGCGCTGCCAGATGTCCTCCGGGATGCCGGTGGTTTCCTTGCCGAACACCAGCATCGCGTCCTCGGGATAGTCGGGCTCGTAGAACGAGGTTGAGCCGTGCTCCTCGAACAGGAACAATTGGTCGGCGCGCGGCCGGCGGGCGGCCACGAAGGCATCCCAGCTTGCGTATTCCACCAGCCGGACGTGCGGCCAGTAATCGAGCCCGCTACGTTTCACCCGTGCATCCGACAGCACGAAGCCGAGCGGTCGGATCAGCACCAGCTCGGCATTCAGCGCCACGCACGTACGCCCAACCGCACCGGTATTGCCGGGGATCTCGGGCTGGACGAGGACGATGCTCAGCGGCATTTTTGATAATTTTCCAGCGCTTTTGCCAGATGGGCGCGGGGGAACGATCGCGAGCGCAGAAAGCGGCCGAAGGTCGGCCCGTGATCAAAGTTCTGCAACTGCCGGTGGTAGTAATTGACGTATTCAAGCAGGGCGAGGACAGTGAACAGGGCCGCGACGCCGGTTTGCCGGGTCAGCCCTAGCTGCGCGATGGCAGTTACCGAAACCGCAGCACTGAAGATCGCCGCCGCAAGGCAGTAGGGCCGCCAGCGCATGGCCATATCCAGCGTTGCCGCCATGGACCATTGCGGATCGCGCAGGTTTTCGCACACCGCCCGCCAATAGCCTGCGCCGACCCGCAGCGTCAGGCAACACGCGATCAGCGCGGTGCTGACAACGGCAGCCTCGATCAGGCGATGCGGCCAGGCGATAATCAAACCCATGATGGGCACCAGGCCGATGTTGATGGCTTCCATCCGCCAGTACGAATCCAGCCGCTTGATCAAGGCTTCGGGCCTGCTCAGGTCCACGGATCCCCCTTTGGACGGAAAAGCGCTCTAACCCAGCTTGGCCTTGAGCACTTCGTTGACCACTTGCGGGTTGGCCTTGCCCTGCATCGCCTTCATCGTCTGGCC
>JBDSDZ010000100.1:0-14832 GCA_039920345.1 Croceibacterium sp. | reverse complement strand
TTGCCATACTCGCGCATCTTGGCTTTGCCCTTTTTCTGCTTTTCCAGCAGCTTTTTCTTGCGGCTGATGTCGCCGCCGTAGCACTTGGCGGTGACGTCCTTGCGCATCGCCTGGATGGTCTCCCGCGCGATGACCTTGCCGCCGATCGCGGCCTGGATGGGCACTTTGAACAGGTGGCGCGGGATCAGGTCTTTCAGGCGCTCGCACATGTGGCGGCCGCGGGCCTCGGCCACGGAGCGGTGGACGATCATGCTGAGCGCATCGACCGGCTCGTTATTGACCAGGATGGACATCTTCACCAGGTCGCCTTCGCGCAGGCCGATCTGTTCGTAATCGAAGCTGGCATAGCCGCGGCTGATCGATTTCAGGCGGTCGTAGAAATCGAACACCACTTCGTTCAGCGGCAGCTCGTAGGTCACCTGCGCGCGCCCGCCGATGTAGGTCAGGTCGGTCTGCGCGCCGCGCCGGTCCTGGCATAGCTTGAGGATGCCGCCGAGGTATTCATCGGGGGTGTAGATGACCGCCTTGATCCACGGTTCGTCGATCTGTTCGATGCGGCTGGGATCGGGGTAGTCGGCCGGGTTGTGGAGCATGATCTCGGCCGCCGGATCGGTCCGGCTGGCGCGCAGCTGGATGCGGTAGACCACGCTGGGGGCGGTGGTGATCAGGTCGAGGTCGAATTCGCGGGTCAGGCGTTCCTGGATGATTTCGAGGTGGAGCAGGCCGAGGAAGCCGCAGCGGTAGCCGAAGCCGAGGGCGGCGCTGCTCTCGGTCTCGAAGGTGAAGCTGGCGTCATTCAGGCGCAGGCGGCCGAGGGATTCGCGCAGCTTTTCGAAATCGGCGGCGTCGACCGGGAACAGGCCGCAGAACACCACCGGCTGGACTTCCTTGTAGCCGGGCAGCGCCTGGGTGGCCCCGCCCTTCACCGTGGTGATGGTGTCGCCGACCTTGGCCTGTTCGACTTCCTTGATCTGCGCGGTGATGAAGCCGATTTCGCCGGGGCCGAGTTCGGGCAGTTCGACGCGCTTGGGGGTGAAGCAGCCGACGCGGTCGATCAGGTGTTCGGTGCTGCCGGCCATGAACTTGACCTGCAGGCCCCTGGTGATGACCCCGTCGAGCACGCGCACGAGGATGACCACGCCGAGGTAGGGGTCGTACCACGAGTCCACCAGCATCGCCTTGAGCGGGGCCTTGCGGTCGCCCCTGGGGGGCGGGATGCGGGCGACGACGGCTTCGAGCACGTCTTCAATGCCGATGCCGGACTTGGCGCTGGTGAGGACGGCCTGGCTGGCGTCGAGCCCGATCACGTCCTCGATTTCGGCGCGGACCTTTTCGGGTTCGGCGGCGGGGAGGTCGATCTTGTTGATGACGGGGACGATTTCGTGGTCGTGCTCGATCGACTGGTAGACGTTGGCGAGGGTTTGCGCTTCGACCCCCTGGGCCGCGTCGACCACCAGCAGCGCGCCTTCGCAGGCGGCGAGGGAGCGCGAGACCTCGTAGGCGAAGTCGACGTGGCCGGGGGTGTCCATCAGGTTGAGTTCGTAGGTCAGGCCGTCACGCGCGGTGTAGTTGAGGCGCACGGTCTGGGCCTTGATGGTGATCCCGCGTTCGCGCTCGATGTCCATGTTATCAAGCACTTGCTCGCTCATCTCGCGCGCGGTCAACCCGCCGGTGTGCTGGATCAGGCGGTCGGCCAGGGTCGACTTGCCATGGTCAATATGCGCGATGATGGAGAAGTTGCGGATCAGGGAGAGGTCAACCATCCGCCGCCCTTACCCGCGTGTTTGCACGCTGTCAGCACTCGCGCTCAAGTAGCGAAGCGGTAGCGCGGACAAGGAGCGCTCAAGTAACGAAGCGGTAGCGCGGAAAAGATCCGCTCAGGCCGCCCGGCTCGAACCCATCGACACTTCAACCTGCATGAAGCGCGGCGCCGAGGGTGCGGCGCCCTTTGTGATCGTCGGTGAGAAGTGGCCGGGCGGGAGTGCTTGCAGCGGCATTCCGGCGGCCGCGAGGGCATAGGGCGAGATGCGGTGGCGGGTGCACAGGCCGTCGGCGCCGTCGCTGATCAGCGGCGTTTCGAATTCAAGGCCCTGCGTTGCTTCGTTTGTCCGGCGCACCCGGCACACTGCCAGTTGGCCTTCACCAAGGTCGAGCACCAAGTCGGTTCCCAGCGGCACATCGAGCAGCCCCTCGATCATCGCTCCAGTGCGCGACAAGTTGCGCAGCGTCGTTTCGTAACGGTTGTCTTCGTGGATGACCCCGATGCGGCGGAACAGCGTGCGCCGTTCCGCGCGATGCCGTTCGGGACCGATCGCCTGATACTGCAAATCGCCGCTCTCGAGCTTGGCGAGCACTTCGTCCTGCGGCACCGCGCGCGCGAAGATGAACCCTTGCACGTTGGTTGCCCCAAGCTCGCGGATCAGCGCCAGTTCGTCCATCGCCTCGACGCCCTCGGCAGTGGTTTCCATGCTCAGCGCGCCCGCCAGACTGATGATCGCCGTGATGATGGCCGAGCTGGTGTTGTCCTGCTCGGTGCAGCCGCGCACGAAGCTCTGGTCGATCTTGATCTTGTCGAACGGTGCCTTGCGCAGATAGCCGAGCGAGGAATAGCCGGTTCCGAAATCATCGAGCGAGAGCTGCACACCAATCTTCTTGAGCCGCTTGAACATCAGATCGACCGCTTCGGCGTCGCCCATGAACACGCTCTCGGTTATTTCCAACTCGAGCTGGGGCGCGTTGAGGCCCGATGTGGCGAGCGCGTTGGCCACCATGGTCGGCAGGCTGTCGGATGAAAACTGCTGCGCCGATACGTTGACCGCGACCTTGAGCGAGCCGGGCCATTTTGCCGCGTCGGCG
The DNA here is from genome assembly GCA_039920345.1 of Croceibacterium sp. Taxonomy (GTDB): domain Bacteria; phylum Pseudomonadota; class Alphaproteobacteria; order Sphingomonadales; family Sphingomonadaceae; genus Croceibacterium_A. The sequence goes on along the minus strand of JBDSDZ010000100.1, from coordinate 11,976 downwards.
CAAGCCTGGCGCAGCGCCCATTCGCCGAGAGGCCCAATCAAGTTGGTTTCTTCGGCAATTGGGATGAAAAGAGCCGGGCTGATCGGGCCACGTTCGGGATGGAACCAGCGCATCAGGGCTTCAAAGCCGCAGACGGTGTTGTCGCTCGCCCGCACTACTGGCTGGTAATGCATCTGCAGTTGGCCGCGCGTGAGGGCGTCGCGCAGTTCTTCCTCGATTTCGCGGCGCTCTTCGGCCGAATCCTTGAGATCGTTCGAATAGAAGCGATACATGCCGCGGCCACCAGCCTTGGCGGCATAAAGCGCGAGGTCGGCGCTCTTGATCAGGTCATCCACGTCCAGGCCGTCATAGGGCGCGATGGCGATCCCCAGCGACGTACCGATGATCGCCCGGCTGCCTTCGATCGAATAAGGCTGAGAAATCATCTGGATGATGCGATGCGCCAGTTCGCCCAGCTTGCCCCGATCATCAAGGTCGGGGATCATGATCTGGAATTCGTCGCCGCCTAGCCGGCCGACTTCTGCGGTGGCGGGAATAATGCGCTGCAGTCGCTGGCCGACCTGCTTGAGCAAATCATCGCCGGCTGGATGGCCGAGCGTATCGTTGACCTGCTTGAATCGGTCCAGGTCCAGCATCAGCAACGCGCAACTGCGTTTGGCCGCTTTGAACGAGGTTAAAACTGCCGTCAGGCGTTTATTCATCCGGTGGCGATTGGCCAACCCGGTCAGCGAATCGAACTGCGAAAGTCGGGAGGCGTCGCGCTGCCGCTCGTAAACCGAGGTAATATCCTTGGCCCCGCCGCGGTAGCCAATGAAATCATTGTTGCCGTCGAACTGCGGGATACCCGTCAGCGACCAGAACATCTCGCCGCCTGTCGCCTCCACGCGTACTGCCAGATCGGCAAAACGCGTGCGCGCGCTGAACAGGAATGACAGGGGCCGGTCGGTACGGTCCTCCGCCTCGCTGGGGATCGTTTCGACCATCGCCCCGAGCGATTCCCCGATAACCTTGTTGCCCACGCCAAGTTTTCGCACGGCTGATGGCGAGAGATAAGTCAGGCGGTTATTGCTGTCGGTTGCCCAGAACCAGCCAATGCCGGCCTCTTCGAACGTGTCGAGCAAGGCTAGACGCTCAGCAGAACCGATTTCCTGCTGCGCGCCGTCGTTGTTGGCAGACGCGTGGTCTCGCGAGGCGTTTCGGCCCCCCAGGTTCCGCAGCATTCCGCGCATTGCCATGCTTGTCCACTCCATCGTGGGCGACGGCCGGCGGGCCGCGCTTTCCGATTGCTTTTGCAGTAAGGGATTGTGCTTACCGAAGCCCTAAGAACAAGTTCGGGCACCTGCCGAGTTGTCGACAAATCTTGCTCCTGCCGCATTGCCGACCCGTCCAACGCCGCTAGACAAGTAACCGCGAGGACGAGGAGCGGTTCGGGCATGCGGCATATCGCGATCATTGGTTCCGGCCCGGCGGGGTATTACACCGCAGAAGCCGCGCAGAAGGCGTTGGGCGACGACGTGATGGTCGACGTTTTCGACCGCATGCCCGTCCCCTATGGCCTGATCCGCAGTGGCGTGGCGCCTGATCACCAGTCGATCAAAGGCGTGTCGCGCCGCTACGAAAAGGTCGCGTTATCCGAAAACGTGCGCTTTGTCGGCAATGTCTCGATCGGCCAGGACGTCTCGGTCGAGGAACTACAAGGTTTCTATGACGCGATCGTGCTCGCCACGGGCGCGCCGCATGACCGCGCGCTGGGAATCCCCGGCGAAACGCTAGGCAATGTTTTCGGCAGCGCTGAATTTGTCGGCTGGTACAACGGGCACCCGCATTTTGCCGGGCTCGACCCCGACCTTTCGGGACGCACCGCCGTGGTTATCGGAATGGGCAACGTGGCGCTCGACGTGGCGCGGATCCTGTCCAAAACGCGCGAAGAATTCACCGGCAGCGACATCGCCAATCATGCCCTCGAGGCGCTTGAACAATCCAACATCGAGCGCATCATCATCCTTGGCCGGCGCGGGCCGCACCAGATCATGATGACGCCCAAGGAACTTGGCGAACTGGGCGCGCTCGAACGCGCCGCGCCGCATGTGGCCCAGGCCGACCTTCCGGAGCCGGAAGAAGACGCAATCCTCGAACCTGGCCTGCGCAAGTCGGTTACCCACCTCAGGGCCTTTGCCGCGACCCCTGAACATATTCGCGGGGAGAAACCCAGGGCAGTCGAATTTGCCTTCATGTCCTCGCCCAAATCACTGATCGGCAACGCTAAAGTTGAGGCAATAGAGGTCGAACGGACCCAGTTGATCAAGGGCCGCGCCGAAGGAACCGGTGAAGTGGTGCGCATCCCGGCCGATCTCGTCGTCAGTTGCATCGGCTACCGTTCGTCACCCATCGACGGCGTGCCGTTCGACGAGCGCGCCGGTCGTTTCGCCAATGACCAAGGGCGCATTCTGCCAGGCTTGTACTGCGTCGGCTGGGCACGGCGCGGACCGTCGGGCACCATCGGTACCAACCGGCCCGACGGCTACGCTACGGTCGAGCACATCGTCGAAGACATCGCCGCCGGAGCGCTGGGCGCGGCGCGCAAACCGGGACGCGCCGGGTTCGATGCGCTGGCTGCACAGCGCAACCTCGACGTGGTCACCTTCCGCGACTGGAAGAAGATCGAGGAAGCAGAGGAGAAAGCCGCCCGCGAAGGCGCGCCGCGCGAGAAGTTCGTCGATATCGAAGCGATGATCAGGGCGCGAAAGTAAGACGCACGGACCCGAGGGCTACTTGCCGCCTTGCGCTGCTTGTAAGCGCTCTCCAAGGGCGGTCAGCGCGGCACCCCAAGTGACCATTCGTCCGCCGTAGTTCGTCATATGCTGGCTGCAACGAGCGGCGTAGCCCGGCACATCGTTTGCCACGACGACGATCTGCTCGTCCGACAGGGCGCCATCGATCGAATGCCCCGTTGCTGCTTCGTAGTACCCGATGAAATAATTGAGGGCGTAAGTAAGGGCCTTCTGCGTTTCCGCGTCGCTGGATGAGCCACCCACGATCGACGACCAGACCGCGCATTGCGCCGCTTCCGTGGGATCGATGCGCACTGTGTCCTGTGCCGCCACTGGCGACGCGGCCAACGCCATCGGAACGATCAACAGCGCAAGCTGGCGCATCATACCCGCATCGGCATCAGCACGTAGAGCGCGGGGCTCTTCTCGTCCTGTCGGATCAAAGTCGGCGCACCGGCGTCAGCCAGGTGCAATTCGACAATGTCGCCATCGATCTGGCCGAGTATGTCCTTCAGGTAATTGGCGTTGAAGCCAATCTCGAACGCCTCGGATGAATAGTCTGCCGGGACTTCTTCGGCCGCGGTGCCGTTGTCGGGACTGGTGACCGAGAGCGTTACCTTGTCCGTTTCGAGACCCATCTTGACTGCGCGAGTCTTCTCGGTTGCGATGGTCGCCACGCGGTCAACGCCTTCGTAAAAGCTCTTGGGATCGAGCCGCAGGAGCTTGTCGTTACCGGTCGGGATGACCCGGCTGTAATCCGGGAACGTGCCGTCGATCAGCTTGCTGGTCAGCACCACCCCGCCCTCACCGCCGAGAGTGAAGCGGATTTTGCTCGCAGACAGGTCGATCTGGACGCTGGCGTCGAGCGATTCCTCGAGCAGCTTGCGCAATTCAGCCACGGCTTTGCGCGGGACGATCACGTCAGGCATCCCGGCGGCGCCTTCAGGGCGCGGCAGCGTGAAGCGGGCCAAGCGGTGGCCGTCGGTTGCCGCGGCCCTGAGTACCGGCTGGTCTTCGTCCGATACGTGGAGAAAAATGCCGTTGAGGTAGTAACGGGTTTCTTCGGTCGAGATTGCAAAACGCGTGCGGTCGACGAGTTCAGCCAGCGCGCGCGCGGGCAATTCGAAGCTGGTCGGCAGGTCGCCTTCGACGATCATCGGGAAATCGTCACGCGGCAGCGTCGGCAGCGAGAAGCGGCTGCGCCCGGCCTTGACCGCCATGCGGTTGTCTGCGGTCTCGAGGCTGACCTGGCTGCCATCGGGCAGCTTGCGGGCAATATCGAACAACAAGTGCGCGGGAACGGTGATCGCACCGGCATCTTCCACCGAAGCGGCTTCGAGGCTTTCGATAACCTGAAGGTCGAGGTCGGTCGCCATGATCTTGACCGTGCCATCGGCAGCGGCTTCGATCAGCACGTTCGACAGGATCGGTATCGTGTTGCGGCGTTCGACCACCGACTGGACGTGAGACAGGCAACGCAGCAACTTTGCGCGTTCGATGGTGGCTTTCATCTCGGCTCAAACCCCCTTGCACGCCCGCGACCGGAGTCGCTCGCAAGCGCCGGAAAATATCTGGATTATCCTTAGCGGGGCGACGTGACGCGGCAAGGACGAATGCCCACAGCCCCGGATTCGCTGGGGAAAACCCCCGCCAACTCTGGCCGAAATCCGTCAGGCGAACATCGCCATGCCGCCGTTGACGTGCAGCGTCTGGCCGGTGACGTAGCCGGCCTCGCGGCTGGCGAGGTAGGCAACGGCGGCGCCGATGTCCTCGCCCTCGCCCATCCGGCCCATCGGGATGCGGCCATTGAGCGCGTCCTTCTGGGCATCGGGCAGGACTTCGGTCATCGCGGTCCGGATAAATCCGGGCGCAACGCAGTTGGCGGTGATCCCGCGGCTGGCGACTTCCTGGGCATAGCTCTTGGTCATGCCGACCAGCCCGGCCTTGGCTGCCGCGTAATTGACCTGGCCCGGATTGCCCGTGGCGCCGACCACGCTGGTGATGGTGATGATGCGTCCGAAGCGCGCCTTCATCATCGGCCGCACCGCAGCGCGCATCAGGCGGAACGCGGCTTCGAGGTTGATCCGCATCACCACATCCCACTCCTCGTCCTTCATCCGCATGACCAGGTTGTCGCGCGTGACCCCGGCGTTGTTGACCAGGATATCGAGCTGGCCAAACGTGCCGAGCGTGGCAGGGATCAGCTCTTCAACTTGCGTCTGGTTGGAAAGATCGCAGGTTATCTCCACGTGATCGTGGCCAAATTCCTCGTTCAGCTCATCGCGAAAGGCACGCAGCTTGGAGGAGTTGGAGCCTGACAGCGCGAGCCGCGCACCCTGCCGGGCCAGCCCGCGAGCAATCGAGGATCCGATGCCGCCGCTGGCGCCGGTGACTAGGGCGGTCATTCCGGTCAGGTCGAACATTCCTACAACTCCTTCGCGAGGGCTTCGATGTCGGCCATTGTCACGACGCTGGTCACAGTCACATCTTCCACCGTGCGGCCGATCATCGGCCCGACGACCTTGCCGCCCAGTTCGACATAGCGTTCAATCCCGGCGGCCTTCATCGCCAGCACGCTTTCGCGCCAACGCACGCGGCCGGTTACTTGCTCGACCAGCAGGCGCTGCTCGACGTCGGCATCGCTCACCCGCTCTGCAGTTACGTTGGCGTAGAGCGGCAACCGCATCGCCCCCGGCGGTGTGAGGCCAAGCGCCTCAGCCATGGCATCGGCGGCAGGCTGCATCAGCGAGCAATGGAACGGCGCCGAAACCGGCAGCAGCACACCGCGCTTAATGCCGTGGTCCTTCGCCAGCGCCACCGCACGCTCGATTGCGCCGCGATGGCCTGAGAGCACGACCTGGCCCGGATCGTTGTCGTTGGCAACTTCGCACACCTCGCCCTCGGCCGCCGCATCCGCCAGGGCCTGCGCCTTGTCGAGATCGGCCCCGAGCAGCGCGCACATCGCGCCCACACCCACCGGCACCGCCGCCTGCATCGCCTGTCCGCGCAGCTTGAGCAGCCGCGCGGTATCGGCGAGCGAGAATGCCCTGACAGCGCACAGCGCGGAATATTCGCCGAGCGAGTGGCCGGCCACGCATTCGCCCTTGGCGGCAATGGAAACGCCGCCTTCCTTTTCCAGCACGCGCAAGACCGCCATGGCGTGGGCCATGATCGCTGGCTGCGCATTTTCGGTCAGCATCAAGGCCTCTTCCGGCCCTTCGCGCATGATCCGCGACAATTTCAGGCCGAGCGCCTCGTCCACTTCCTGGAACACTTCGCGCGCGGCGGCGCTCGCGTCGGCGAGTTCGGCGCCCATGCCAACCGTCTGGCTGCCCTGGCCGGGGAATACGAACGCGGTCATCGGCATCTCCTCTGCGCTGCCGGTTATGAGCGGGCGCGCGCCGGGGCAAGTCCGAAGGGCACAATCCTGTTGTCCGCGTCGTGTCCGATGTCCGCCGCGCCAAGGAACGGGATACCGCTTCGCTGGCACCAGTCGCGCGCGATGTCTTCTGGCCCGGTGCCAAACGGGCGGTCGTTTTCAGGCACCGCGCTGACTCGGCCCAGCCGCAAACCGGCAATACCGCGCAGATGCTGGGTCAGGTGGAAGAATAGCCGGTCCACGGCATAGAGGTGTTCGGCGACTTCTTCGACCATCACAATGTGGCCCGAAAGATCCGGCATCAGTGCGGTCCCGCAACTCATCGCCAACGTCATCAGGTTGAACGCAGCCGCAGGGCGTGCGTCAAGCGACGGTTCAAGCCCTTCGGTGTCCCCCGCGAACCACGCCAGCGCGCGGCGCACCGCCGCCTCGCCCCCATCGCGCCGCACATCGACCGGCATCGGCCCGTGGACGCACTGACCGATCCCCGCCTTATAGAGCCCCGCCAGCAAGTATCCCGCGTCAGAATAGCCGAAGTAGGTCTTTCCCCGTGCGGTTTCGCCGAGGCTGGCGACGGCCTCAGCCGCGATCCGATTGGCGCCATAGCCGCCCTTGGCAAACCACACTGCGTCCACGCCCGGCGCATTCGCACAATCAAGGAAGGCGCCCAGCCTAACGCTATCCGAGCCGGCAAAATGGCCCTGTTCGGCAAAACATTGCGAATGGAATTCGAGCGCCAGCTGCGGAAAATCCGCCGCCAGCGCGGTGACCTGTTCGGCCTGCTCGCGCGTGATCGGCGTGGACGGTGCGCAGATGGCGATCCGGGTCATGCGCCACACCTAGCTTGGCGAGTTGCAAAGTCGAGGCCCCGCGCATAGCTGGACCGCATGACAGACAGCGCCGACCTTACCGCTCATCCCTGGTTCTTCTGCGGTATCGGCGGGTCGGGCATGTTGCCACTGGCGATGATCCTGCGCGGCAAGGGCGCCCCTGTTGCCGGATCGGACCGCAGCTTTGACCAAGGGCGGACACCCGAAAAGCGCGCCTGGCTGACAGCGCAGGGCTTCGAGTTGTTCCGGCAGGATGGCAGCGGCATCACCCGTGCCGACCAGACCCTAGTGGCATCCGCCGCGATCGAGGACACTGTCCCCGAGGTGGCCCGCGCCGCCGCGCTCGGCTGCCCGCGCCTCACCCGCGCCGAATTGTTAGCGCAGCTGTTCAACGCCGCTCCACATGGGCTTGCGGTCGGCGGCACCAGCGGCAAATCGACCGTAACCGGGATGCTCGGCTGGATCATGCTCGAGGCCGGCAGCGAACCGACGATCATGAACGGCGCGGTGATGAAGAACTTCGTCACCGATTCGATCCCTTTCGCCAGCGCCCGTGTCGGCACCGGCGATGTGTTCGTGTCCGAAGTGGACGAAAGCGACGGTTCGATCGACTTGTTCACGCCCGACGTCGCCGTGCTCCTCAACCTTAGCCTCGACCACAAGAGCCTCGAGGAACTGCGCGCTCTGTTCGGCCGGTTCGTGGCCAAGGCGCCGCGCGCGGCGATCAATTTCGATAACGACGAAGCTCGCTTCCTCGCCGACAGGGCGCAAGACGTGTTCTCGTTCGGAATCGACCACCCCGAAGCCATGTTCGGGATCGAGCCGGGCACGATCGAAGACAGCGCCACCGGCATCGCCGCCTTGCTGGTCGACCGACGCGACGACATCGGGCACCCGCTCAGCCTGCACATGCCCGGGCGGCACAATCTGTCGAATGCGCTGGCGGCGATTGCGGGCGCAGCGGCGGCCGGGGTTTCGGTGCATGACGCGATTGTCGCGCTCACCGCGTTCGCCGGACTTGCCCGGCGCTTCGACGTGATCGGCACGAGCCCCTCGGGCGTGACGGTGATCGACGATTTCGGCCACAACCCCGACAAGTGCCGCGCCACCCTGCGCACGCTCAAGGCGCACCGCGGGCGGGTAATCGCCTTCTTCCAGCCGCACGGTTACGGCCCCTTGCGGCAGATGGGCCACGAACTGGCGGCGACTTTCGCCCGCGAACTTGGCCCGGATGACCTGACCATCCTGTGCGACCCGGTGTATTTCGGCGGCACCGTCGATCGCAGAGAAGGCAGCGAGCGGATCGTCAGCCTGATCGAGCAGGCTGGCGGCAAGGCCGAATATATCCCGTCACGCGATGCCTGCGGCATGCGCATCGCCGCCCTGGCGCGTGCCGGGGATCGCGTGGCCGTGATGGGTGCGCGCGACGATACGCTTACGACTTTCGCAAAGGACCTGCTTGCGCGGCTGCCCTAGTCGTCCTTAGTCGTCCCTAGTCATCCAGCTTTTCGAACGGGTCTTCGAGATCGAACGACGGGCGCCCTTGCGCGTCGGCCGCATCGTGGTTGTTTTCCTGGCACACGTATTCGCGCATTTCCCAGTCCGGCTCCAGGGTATAACCCTGCGTCATGACGTACGGCTCGGCCAGCAAATCAGGATCGGTCAGGGTAATTTCGTCCACCATCCGGTCGGGCGCGGTGCGGGTGATGCGTTCGTGGAACCGGCTCTTCTCGGTCGCGTGGATTCCCGAAATGACGCTGACGATCGGAGTGATGCCGATGGTATCGACCACCAGCGTATCACCCTCCCAATGGCCGACTGACCAGCCATTGAAGGCAGGGTCGGGGTCTTCTGGCAGCGCGCGTCCATCGACATAGATGCGGCGCACCTGGCTGTACGTTTCGATCAGGATGTTCACCCGCCCCGGCGAATAGGTGAATTCGATCGGATAGGGCAGCCGCATGATCCCCGGCATACCACTGGGCACGCAATTGGCCGCCTGCGTCTGCAGGTTCTCGCCGCGCGCCTTGCTGGCTTCGAATTCATCGGCCAGCGCCTGGCCGGCAGGGGTGTAGACGGGCTTGGTCGCTGTCGTGCGCGATCCGGCAGCAACGCCGGGCGACCACACGCCGCTCCAATCCGGCCAGGCCGTCAGCGCGCCATAACCGGTTGCGCGCGCTGTCTCCTGTGCAGCCAACGGGGCCGCAAGCAAAAGGGTAACCGCCGCCAGCGGCAAAGTCATTGCAACGAAACGCATAACTGCTCCCAAAGCCATCGTCTTTGGCCATTAGCTACGCGAATCCTGCGCCCGCACAACTGTCTAAAGATCACCTGACCCGATAGAGGCGAATCCTCACCGCCGGGCCTGCAGAGGCCGGCGCGCCGTCGAGCGTGCCGACAAACGTCGTCTTGTTCAGCCATTCGTATTTGCCAACGGGCGCTTCCAGAACCGGATGCGTTCGCACAGCCATCGGCTTGCCGTTCTCGTCCGTGCAGATCGTGCCGGTGTTGAGCACGTTGATCACTACCCCGTCGTCGGTCTTGATGAAATAGTCGGCCTCAACCTCGGTGCAGCCGTCGGTGCGGCGGAGCTGCCAGTCCCAACCGCCGGGCATGACCGTGCCCTTGATGTCGGGCCCTTCGAACGTGCCGCCGGTAATCGGGATGATCAACCGCCCTCCGCGCGGCGTGTCACCCGGAGCGACGGGCGTGCCCAGCGTGACGATTTCTTCGAACGCAAATTCGAGCGTGGGCGCTTGTTGGGCGGAAGCCGCCAGGGGTGTGATGGCAATGACAGCTAGCGCCGCCGAGGCTGTGACACGAAACATGATCCCTCCCGTTTTGCCGGGAAGCTAGCACGCCGCACCGCCGCTACAAGTCAGACCGCCGAACCCGCCATCGCTGCCAGGGTAATCGCGGGCAATAATCCGAGCATCGTCGCCAGCGCAAAGCTGCGCGCGCGGATCGGCGACAGTGCGCTCGCGGCTGTGACCAGCATATGCGGCACCCCCAACAGGCGCAGGCCAAGCAAGTAGAAGAACCCCCGCTTTTCGAGGCTATGGTCAAACAGGTCAAGGCGCGGTCCGAAGCGGGCGCGAACCCGGGCGCTGAGCCAGCGCCGGGTGGCGACGAACAGGACCTGGCTGCCGATTGCGGCGCCGACGACAACCACCGCCACGCCGAACCAGCCGCCCAGTAAGGCGCCGGACGAAAACGAGATCGGCACCAGGGCGCCCGGAACGCCGAAGCCGACAACCGCAGCCGTGATAGTGACGAAAGCCAGCCCAAGCAGGAACTCGCTGTCCAGCAGCGTGACAAGAAAGGGGAAATGCCCGAGAAGCCCGGATACCATCTGCACGGCCACTCAGCGCATGTGCGGCGGTCCAGTTCCCAACCTTGCGGCAGGATCGCGCGCCTGTGCGCCGGACTGCAATCCTTGCATTGGGGGCTGAAATCGGTATGAGCGCCGCTTCCCGCAGCCACCGGACCGTCCGGCGGCCACGGGAAACCCCAAGAAAGCCGGAGGGGCCCCGCCATTCGGGCGGATCGCCAACGATCGGCATTGAAGTGAAAGGAACGCGCACATGCCGCTTTACGAGCATGTCTTTTTGGCGCGCCAGGATTTGAGCCAGGCTCAAGTCGACGCGCTCGCTGCCTCTGCTACCGAAATCGTCGAGCAGGGTGGCGGCAAGGTCTCCAAGACCGAAACGTGGGGCCTCAAGGGTCTCGCTTACAAGATCGACCGCAATCGCAAGGCGCATTTCGTGCTGCTCAACGTCGAGTGCCCCGGCACCGTCGTAGCCGAGCTCGAACGCCAGAACCGCATCAACGAAGACGTGATCCGCTGGCTCACCGTTTCCGTCGATGAGCACGAAGAAGGTCCGTCCGCGCAGATGCGCAAGAACGAGCGCGATCGCAAGCGCCGCGACCGGGAGGATCGTTTCTGATGGCCCGTCCATTTTTCCGCCGCCGCAAGTCCTGCCCGTTCGCGGCCAAGGATGCTCCCGTGATCGACTACAAGGATGTGCGCCTGCTTCAGGGTTTCATGTCCGAACGTGGCAAGATCGTGCCGAGCCGCATCACCGCCGTTTCGGGCAAGAAGCAGCGCGAGCTGGCCAAGGCGATCAAGCGCGCCCGCCATCTGGGCCTGCTGCCCTACATCGTGAAGTAAGGGAGCCGGGACATGGAAATCATCCTGCTCGAACGCATCGAGAAGCTCGGCTCGATCGGTGACGTAGTCACCGTGAAAGACGGCTATGCGCGCAACTTCCTGCTGCCGAACAAGAAGGCCTTGCGGTCCAACAATTCCAACCGCAAGGTGTTCGAGGCCAACCGCGAACGGCTCGAGGCTGAAAATGCCGATCGCCGCGGCGAGGCTGAACAAGCCGGTAGCAAGATTGACGGTACCGAACTGGTGCTGATCCGCGCGTCGTCGAACTCCGGCCAGCTGTATGGCTCGGTCAGCGTTCGCGACATTGCCGATGGCCTCAAGGAAAAGGGCCACGACATCAACAAGGCGCAGATCATCCTCGGTCGCCCGATCAAGACGCTCGGCATGTTCGACGTCAAGGTCGCGCTGCACCCGGAAGTCGCCGTCATGGTCAAGGCCAACGTCGCCCGCTCGGACGACGAAGCCGAACTGCAGAGCAAGGGCATCGACGTCCTGGGCCAGCTGGCCGAAGACGACCGCGGCGAGGCCGAAGGCTTCACCGAGGCGTACGATCCCAACGCCGAGCCTGGCGAGCTGCCGACCGAAGCAGAGCCGGTTGATGCAGTTGACGAAGGCGAAGCACCCGCTGAAGGCGAAGAGCCGGCCGAAGGCTGAACTCTCGCCTTTGCGAAACATTGAAGGGGGCGCGATCCGATAAGGACCGCGCCCCTTTTCCTTTGCGCCAATCCTGCTAGCTGGATTCATGGATTCTCGAACTGCAATTGATCGCCTGACCGCCATTTACGACGAGGCGGTCGAACGCCTGCGCGCCGACATCACCGAATA
>JBDSDZ010000099.1:0-6663 GCA_039920345.1 Croceibacterium sp. | reverse complement strand
TGACGGCATTGTTGAGGATGCCCGCTGCTTCCGGCGTGATGTCCGACTTATCCCAGTCGAAGAACACGATGTACGGACCCTGGTTGCAGCGCGCGACCGGAGGCGGCGGCGGCGGGGGCGGAGGAGGAGGCGGCGGCGGAGGCGGAGGCGGCGGCAGCGGAGGAGGAGGCGGTGCTGCGCGGCCACCAAGGTTGGCGATGAAAGTCACCATCGCGGAGTGCGACTGGACTTTGAACGAGTTAGCGCGCCCGATTGAATCAATCATGTTGAAATGGGCGGTGTTCAAGTAGCGATACTTGAGCCCGATTTCCGCCTGGTCTGTGACCGGGATGCGGATTGCGGCAATTCCCTGCCACGCCCAGGCATTGTCCGAATCGTCGAGCCAGCCCGGACCGAAAGCTGCGCTGTACTTGGCATTGGCCCATGCGCGACCTGCGCCGCCACCGACCGAGAAGCCGACGCCGTCATTGCCGCCGAGATCGAGCATCGCGTTGATCATGGCGGTTGTGATCTGCAGTTCGCCGGCAACGGGATCGAATGTTCCGGTGCGCGTTGCGCGCGTAAAATACGGAATACCCGGAGGGCCAGCGACGACTGTCTGCGGATCGGCTTCCTGATAGGCCACTTCGGCTTCGGCCCGGATCAGGCCGAAATCGTAGCCCAGGAACGTGCCCAGCGTCCAACCCATGTCGTGATCGATGTTCGCGGCGTTCTGGACACCCGCGATATCGACGTCAAAGCTGTTGTCGACGACAACGCCCATATCGGCCCCAAAATAGGCCTGGCCGTCTTTAGCCACTGCGGGAGCGGCAAATGCCGTGGCCGCAACGGCCATTCCCAGCGCAATCTTTCTCATATCAGATTCCCCTTTGAACCTCGCACCGGCTTTGTAATTCCAGCTTCTTTTTCTGGCAACTAAACTCGGCATCTTGGTCTGCGATGGTAGCGCGTCCGGCTTATGCAGTCCGAACACTGAAGGATTCAGGGGGTCTTTCGTTCCAGAAATACCCGGTGTGCATGTCCTGAATCGCCTCATCAGCAAGCTTTTGACGCTCGTTTGTTGCTCAAATGCTACACTAGTCTGTGGGAGAACTGCGAGCAACGTGCAAGCTGCCTGCTGAAATTCCCCACCAATTTGGCAGAAAAAAAGGCCGGAGCATGCAGCTCCGGCCTTCAAGGCTACGTTCGCAGGAGGAACGCGGGGAGGCGGGACCGGATGAGGAGAAGGTGGCCGGTCCCGCCAAACTTGCACTCAGTTATAGGCGCGCTCTCCGTGCTCGCCGATATCGAGACCTTCGACTTCGACTTCTTCGGAAACCCGCAAGCCGGTGACCAGCTTGGCGATAAAGATCGCGATGGCTGTGCCGATGCCGGCGATCAGGATCGTTGCGACGACCGTTTCGATCTGCACGATCACCTGGGCGCTCATGGCGGTCGAGCCATCGCCCGGCCCGCCAAAGATCGGCTGGTAGACAATGCCGGTGCCGATGGCGCCGATCATGCCGCCGATGCCGTGGACCCCGAAGGTATCCAGCGCATCGTCATACCCCAGCGCAGGCTTGAGCTTCGACACGGCGAAGTAGCAGGCGATTGAAGCAACGGCGCCAAGCACGATGGCGCCAAACGGGCCGGAATTGCCCGCCGCAGGGGTAACCGCGACGAGGCCGGCGACGATACCGGAACACAGGCCGAGGGCCGAACCCTTGTGACCCATGACCCGTTCGGTCAGCATCCAGAACAAACCGGCCGACGCCGTGGCGACGAAGGTGTTGATCATGGCCAGGCCAGCCGTGCCGTCCGCCTCGAGTTCGGAACCAGCGTTGAAGCCGAACCAGCCCACCCACAACAGGCCAGTACCGATCATGGTCATGGTCAGCGAGTGCGGCGGCATCGGTTCGGAAGGATAACCCTTGCGCTTGCCGAGCATGATGCAGGCGACCAGCGCTGAAACACCGCAGTTGATATGAACCACGGTGCCGCCGGCGAAGTCGAGGGCGCCAAGGCCGAAGAAGTAGCCATTGCCTGCCCACACCATGTGCGCGATCGGGAAATAGACGATTGTCAGCCAGACGATGGTGAAGACCATCACAGCGGAAAACTTCATCCGTTCAACAACCGAGCCGAGAACCAGCGCGGCAGTGATCGCGGCAAAGGTCATCTGGAAGCAGATGAAGACGTATTCCGAGATGACTTCGTCGGAGAACGTCGCCGCCGTGCTGTCCGATGTCACGCCGCGAAGCAGCGCCTTGCCGAAACCGGCGATAAAGCCGTTTCCACCGTCGCCGAAAGCTTCGGTATAACCCCACATAACCCAGATAAGCATGGTGAGGCAGGTCACGGCGCCGATCTGCGTCATGACCGAGAGCATGTTCTTTGCGCGGGCGAGACCGCCGTAGAACAGCGCCAGGCCCGGCAGGATCATCATCAGGACCAGCAGGGTGGAAGTCATCATCCAGGCATTGTTGCCGGGATTGGCGACCGCTGCTGCAGCTTCGGCAACTGGTGCGGCGACTGCTACGGGAACGGCCGCGACGGCGCCCGTCACGGTGTCGGTGGCAGTAGCAACTGCTTCGGCTGCCCAGGCCCCGGTTGCGGCAAACAGCGTGGCTCCAAGCCCGCCGGCGCCGTACATGATTTTTCGGATCATAGTCTTACCCCTCATGTCCAAGGCGGCGCTCAAAGCGCGTTGTCGCCGGTTTCGCCGGTGCGGATGCGCGTGGTCGACGCGAGGTCGAGCACGAAAATCTTGCCGTCGCCGATGCTGTCGGTGCTGGCAGTTTGCTGGATGGTCTCGACCACCTGCGGCGCGAGCGCGTCGCTGGCGGCGATTTCCAGTTTCACCTTGGGCAGCATGTTGGTCGAATATTCGGCCCCGCGGTAAATTTCGGTCTGGCCTTTTTGCCGGCCAAAGCCCTTCACTTCGGAAACCGTCATGCCCGCCACGCCGATGGCGCCGAGCGCTTCACGCACCTCGTCGAGCTTGAATGGTTTGATGATGGCGATGATGAATTTCATCACTGACCCCTGTTGGCTTACCGGACGATCCCCGGCCAGGGTATGCGCTGCAACAAACGTGCCAGACGCAATTTTAGGGCCGCTTTAGCGGTTCGGAAACAGTTATCGAAACGTCAGCCCATACATTGCGCTCGAATCTTGTGCACCTGCCTACTTATTGGGCAGCGAGCCGCAGTGTCGCCTTGACCGGCAGGTGGTCGGACGCCTGCATTGCCAGCGCGCTGTGGTGGACGCCGACTGGGCCGCAGCTCCATTCCGGCGAATGCACGATGCGATCGAGCGGCGCGATCGGTCGGCGGCTTGGAAAGCTGCTGCCCAGCGTGGGCGCGTGCCAGCCGTGGCCGAATTCACGCAGGGCGCCCTGGGTCCGGCCCCATTGGTTGAAATCCCCCATCATGACCGTTGGCCATTCGCCGTCGCAACCGGCGCAATGCCGCAGCACCGCCCTGATCTGGTCGCGCCGCAGCAAGCCGGAAATGTCGAGATGCATCCCCAGCACGCGAATCCGCCGCCCTTCGAACTTGAGGTCCGCATGGACGGCCCCGCGCGGTTCGAGCGTTGGCAGGTCGATCGGATGGGCGGTCAGCACTTCGATGTCCTTGCGCACCAGCAGCGCGTTGCC
Source organism: Croceibacterium sp. (assembly GCA_039920345.1). Taxonomy (GTDB): domain Bacteria; phylum Pseudomonadota; class Alphaproteobacteria; order Sphingomonadales; family Sphingomonadaceae; genus Croceibacterium_A. The sequence continues at coordinate 3,026 of JBDSDZ010000099.1, read as the reverse complement.
GTGCCAGCCCAGGCTCCGTGCACGTTTCGACACAGGGGCCGCGCGCCACGGTGTGTCGTCGAGCGCAGCCTTGGACAGCACGCTTTCGCGCTCGCCCCAGCGCCGGTCGCATTCCTGCAAGGCGATGACATCGGCGTGCATCTCGCGCAGCACGGCGATGATCCGGTCGGGATCCCGCCGTCCGTCGACGCCCACGCCTTTGTGGATATTGTAGCTGGCGAAAGTAAGCTGCACGCGGTCGATAACGCCCGCTACTCGGGAATCGTGCCCGGATCGCCCGCAATGTAGCGATCCGTCGGGCGCGCCGGCAGCCCGTCGATGCTGGTGCGGCGGGTTCGAAACTTGCCCGCCCATTCCTGCGGATCGGCGTTGGCGTGGTGCTTGAGCAGGCTCGTCCGCTCGTGCTCGAGCGCCATGACGGGCACGCCCCAGCCGCAGCTTGTCTGGACGCTTTCGACCGCGATATCGAAGATCTGGCGAGTGCCGGGCAGCAGCGTAAAATGGGCGGAGAGTTCGTCCCATCCGCGCTCCCACGGCACCACCGGGTCGCCCCGGCCGTAAATGCGCAGGATCAGCGCGGGCTGCTGGAAATTGCAGAACATCAGCGTGATCCGGCCATCCGCGATCAGGTGCGCGTTGGTCTCGTTGCCCGATCCGCCAAGGTCGAGATAGGCGACTCGGGTGGACGAAAGGACGCGCAAGCAGTCGTAGCCCTTGGGACTGAGGTTGATGCGCGCGCCTTCGCTGGCGGTGGCGACAAAGAACACCGGCTGGGCGGCGATCATCGCCCGGTGCTTTTCAGTCAGCGCGTCGAAGAAGTCGGCCATGCGCCAGCGCTATGCCAGCCGCCGGGCCGGGGCAAGCTCAGCGCTCCTTGGTGGCTCTGAAAGTGATCTCGGGATTGCGTTCCTGCTGGTAGCCGACGTCCCACGGGCTCTTGGCCATGAACACCAGATCGCCATCGCGGTCGCGCGCCAGGTTCGAGCGGTTGAAATCCTCGAAGGTCTTGAGCGCTTCGGCCGAACCCTTGAGCCAGCGCGCGGTGGCGAACGGCGAGGGCTCGAGCCCGGCCTCGACCTTGTATTCGGCCGAGAGGCGCGAAATCAGCACTTCTAATTGCAACTGGCCGACCACGCCGACGATCCACTGCGCCCCGAACTCCGGGTAGAACACCTGGATCACGCCTTCTTCGGACAAGTCGTCGAGCGCCTTCCTCAGTTGCTTGGTCTTGGTCGGGTCCTTCAACTGCACCCGGCGGAGGATTTCGGGCGCGAAGTTGGGCAGCCCGGTGAAGCGCACGTCGTTCTTTTCGCTCAGCGTATCACCCACCCGCAGCGTGCCGTGATTGGGGATGCCGATGATGTCGCCGGCTTGCGCGGTATCGGCGATTTCGCGGTCCTGCGCGAAAAACAGGATCGGCGAGTGGATCGCAATCGGCTTGCCCGACCCCGAGGGGGTCAGCTTCATCCCGCGCTTGAACGTGCCCGAAACCATCCGCATGAACGCGATCCGGTCGCGGTGCTGGGGGTCCATGTTGGCTTGAACCTTGAACACGAACCCGGTGACTTCGCCATTGTCCGGCTGGATCGTGCCCCGATCGCTCGGCTGCGGGCGCGGCGGCGGGGCATAGCGGGCGAGTGCGTCGATCAGTTCGGCGATCCCGAAGTTCTTCAGCGCCGAGCCGAAGTACACCGGGGTCAGGTCGCCGTGGCGATAAGCGACCTCGTCGAAATCGGGATAGCCGCCCCGCGCCAGCTCGACCTCGTCGGTGAATTGGGGGGGGAGCGCCGCGGTGTCGCGCTTGCCCAGGTATTCACGGCTGTCGCCCTCGGGGCGAGCGATCGTGCCGCTGGCGAAATCGAGCACGCCCTCGAACAATCCGCCCAACCCGACCGGCCAGCTCATCGGAACCACATCGAGCGCAAGTGCATCGGCAACTTCGTCCAAAGTCTCGAACGGGCTGCGGCCTTCGCGGTCGACTTTGTTGACGAAAGTTATGATCGGCACCGAGCGCAAGCGGCAGACTTCAAACAGTTTGCGGGTCTGCGGTTCGATACCTTTGGCGGCATCGATCACCATGATCGCCGAATCGACCGCGGTCAGGGTGCGGTAGGTGTCTTCGGAGAAGTCTTCGTGTCCGGGCGTATCGAGCAAGTTGAAGACGATGCTGTCGCGCTCGAAGGTCATCACGCTGGAGGTGACAGAGATTCCGCGCTGCTGTTCGATCTTCATCCAGTCGCTGCGCGCCCGCCGCGCTGCCCCGCGCGCCTTGACCTCGCCCGCCAAGTGGATCGCGCCGCCCTGCAACAGCAGCTTTTCGGTCAGCGTGGTCTTGCCGGCATCGGGATGCGAGATGATCGCAAACGTGCGGCGGTTGGATTGGAAGGGGCCGGGCATAGGCGCGGGCGCTTAGCCGCGACAGCGGCAGCCGTCGAGGGTCAGCGGGCCAGACCTCTCGCAATCAGACCATTTGCGATCGAGGCTACTTCGTCGAGTGGGCGGTCGGGCTGCTGGACGCCAAAGCGCAGGCCGAGGAACACGTTCATTCCCATGATCGCCCAGGCGTGGGCCTCGTCAATAGGTCCGGCGAGTTCGCCGCGTGCCTCGCCGTCGCGCAGCCGCTCCAGGATGCGGTGCGCAGCATTCTCGTAATGCGCCCGCCATTCGTCGTTGGCGACGAATTCGGCTTCGTCGATGATCCGGTAGAGTTCCTTGTGGGCGCGCGCGAAGGCCAGAAACGCGACGAAGGCATCCCGCTCGCGCTCCAGTGTTCCGCCCTCTGGATGGGTCAGATGGTCTTTGACGGAGGCCCGGACCTGGTCGGAGATGTCGCTGACCAGCGCGCGGAACAGCGCATCCTTCGATTCGAAGTAGGTGTAGAACGTCCCCAGCGCGACCCCGGCGCGGGCGGTGATCGAAACGATCGAGCTTTCGTGGAAGCCCCGTTCGCCGAACTCGGCGGCTGCGGCATCGAGGACCGCGCGCTGGGTCTTGCGCCCGCGCTCGGTGCGCGGGGTTCGGCCTCC
>JBDSDZ010000098.1:0-7202 GCA_039920345.1 Croceibacterium sp. | reverse complement strand
TGACGGCATTGTTGAGGATGCCCGCTGCTTCCGGCGTGATGTCCGACTTATCCCAGTCGAAGAACACGATGTACGGACCCTGGTTGCAGCGCGCGACCGGAGGCGGCGGCGGCGGGGGCGGAGGAGGCGGCGGAGGCGGAGGCGGAGGCGGCGGTGCAATGACCGGCGGAAGCGCCCGCGGACCACCGAAGTTGAACAGCAACGACGCCAGGATCGAGTGGGTCGACAAGTCGGCCGTCATCGGTTGGCCGAAGTTGTTCACCAGTTCGAGGTTCTCGACGTTGAAGTAACGGTACTTCAGGCCAAGATCGACGCTTTCGCCCAGTGGAATGCGGACGGCTGCGATACCCTGCCAGGCAAAGGCCACATCTTCCGAATTGCTGATGAAGGCAGGCGATTTGATTTCGGTGTCGACACCGGCGATACCGGCGCCACCGCCAACCGAAAAGCCAATGCCGTCATTGCCACCGAAGTCGAGCAGGCCATTGAGCATGCTGGAAACGATGGTGACGTTACCATTGGTCACCGGAATATTCGGACCGCCGCGAAACGGTACCGGCGGGGTCGAGACGAACAGGGAGTTCACGTCGAACTTCTTGTAGCCGGTCTCGGCTTCCAGGCGGAAGCCACCGAAGTCGCGACCGAACAGGACGTCGGCGTCCCATCCGCGATCGGGGTCGGCATTGTACTGCTGACCCGTCGCATCGACGTCATAGCTGTAGTTATTCGGAAAGAGTACGCCTCCTTCGAGGCCCAGATACCACGCGTCGTCGCGTGCGAGTGCTGGGGACGCGATGACGGCGGTGGCCGTCGCGATCCCCAATGCCAATTTACGCATATTAATTCCCCTTGGGTCGGGCCGCCCGGACAGATCCTTCGCCGTCCGTGAAGCAAGCGACGCGACAATCACAATACTCAGATTTCTGTCAAGCGTTCCGTGCTGCAGCAATTTTTTTGCCGTGTTGCAAAAGTGCCATGGTCGGCGCGATACGGATGGGATTGCTCAGAAAAGTGCCAACTGCCCGCTGTGACCGGGTTGGCGGAACTGAGAAACATCAAGTTCAAAGCGCGCTTTCGCGATGCCAGCGCGCCGCGTGGCGAGCCGAAAGCGTGCCCGGAACAGTTCGGCCCAGACGCCGCTGGGCTTCATCCGGGTGAAAAAACCCGGGTCATTGTCTCGCCCCCCACGGATCGAGCGGACAATGCTCATCACCTTATCGCCGCGCTCGGGAAAGTGGACGGACAGCCACTCGCGGAACAGCGGAGCCACTTCGTGCGGCAGCCTGAGCGGGATCCAGCCCACTGAAGCGACGCCCAGCTGAGCCGCGCGTGCAACGATGGCTTCCATGTCGCCATCGGTGACGGCCGGGATGACCGGGGCAATCGAACAATGCGCTGGGACGCCCGCTTCCACCAGCTTTCCCAGCGCGGCGAGCCGCTTTTCGGGTGCAACAGCCCGGGGTTCAAGCAGGCGCGACAGCTTTGCATCAAGCGAGGTCACGGAGATCGCCACCGCGACCAGGTTGCGCCTGGCCATTTCGGCCAGCAGGTCAATATCGCGCAGGACCCGGTCGGACTTGGTCGTGATCGTGACCGGATGGCGCGTTTCCAGGCACACTTCGAGCAGCTCGCGCGTGATGCGGTAATGCTCCTCGATGGGTTGGTAAGGATCGGTATTGGTACCCATCGCGATCGGCCGGGGCCTGTATTTCGGCCGCGCGAGCGTTTCGCGAAGCAATTGCGCGGCCTGCGGCTTGGCGAACAGCTTGGTTTCGAAATCTAGGCCGGGCGACAGGTCATGATAGGCATGGGTCGGGCGCGCGAAGCAATAGACACAGCCGTGTTCGCACCCGCGGTAGGCATTGATCGAGCGATCGAAGCCGATATCCGGTGACTGGTTGAAGGTCATGATCGTCTTGGGATGTTCTTCGGTAACGGTCGTACGCAGCTTCACCGGCGGGCCATCGAGCGCTTGCATGGCGTCGCGCCAATCGCCGTCAGCCTCGCGCGAGGCAAGCCCGAAACGGGTCGGCGCCTGCCCCGATTGAGCGCCGCGCCCGCGCCCGGAGGGGTTTGACGACGAATCCATACTAAGGAACATAAAGCGAACAGAGAGCCTGTTCAAGAGGACTGGCCGGTGCCAGTGAGGCGTTTGTCGATAAATCCGGGCACCCGTCTTCAAAATCGCCGCCACCTGTCTTAGTGTATTATGTATGTGAAGCGGAGGATCGGCGGGGTTCGTATGTCCAAGATAACGGGCCGGGCGAGTTGGCGCTTGCTGAGTGAGCGCTCACTCACTAATCAACCCCGGATGAATCGAGCCGCACCCCTTCCGGCCGCTGAAAGGCGCCAGGCGATCATGGCCGCGACTGAGCGCCTGCTGGTCGAACATGGCAAGGCTGTCTCCACCCGTGAAATTGCCGAAGCCGCCGGAATCGCCGAAGGCACGATCTTCCGGGTCTTTGCCACCAAGGATGCCATCATCGACGCGATCTTCGACGATGCGTTCGACGGCCGCGCTGACCGGGTTCGAATGGAAGGATTGGAGCCGGGCGCCAGCCTCGAAGACTGCCTCGTCGAAGTCGTCAGCTTGACCCAGCGCCGCATCCAGCGGGTCATGGCCCTATTCGCCGCGGTCGGCTTTCGCCAACCCCAGGGGCGCCCCGAAATCCTCGAGCAGCGCAGTCAGGGTTACGATGCGATCGCCAAGGCGCTCACGCCTTACGCTTCCCAGCTTCGCACCCGGCCGGACGCGGCCGCCCGGCTGCTGCACGGTGTGGTGTTGGCGATGACCCACCCGATGCTGACCGACCGCCCGATCACCGATCCAGCGGCCGTCGTGGCGCTGGTCCTGCATGGCATCGCCGCAAATCCCGAAGGAAGCCCGGCGCGATGAGACAGTCACGCATCATGTCGCCGCGATCGAAGCGGGTCGCCTTGCTGGCGGCATGCACGACGTCGCTCGGCCTGTTGTCAGGTTGCGGCGCTGCCACGGTGCCGCCACCGGCGCATGAATTGCCGGTGCCGCCAGAATGGATCGAAACCAGCCAGGCCCCGGTTTCGCTCGACGTGGCGCAGTATTGGCACTTGCTGGACGATCCGCTGCTGACGCAATTTGTCGAAGCAGGCCTGGCCAACAACCTCGACCTGGCCCAGAGCGCGGCGCGGCTCGACCAGGCGCGCGCCCAGCTCAACGGCGCGCGGGCGGGTTTCCTGCCGCAGGTATCCGGCCGCAGCAGGGCACAGCAGGACCTGGGCGATTTCGCCGCCGACCAGCCGCAGGTCTCGCTCGGGGCCGATGCCAGTTGGGAACTCGATCTGTTCGGCCGCATCAGTAGCAATGTCGCCGCGTCGCAGGCTGATTTTGCCGCCGCGGGCTATTCGCTGGCTGATCTGCAGCGCCTGATCGCCGGACAAGTGGCGCTGGCAACGATCCGCGCCCGCGCCACCGCGCTGCAACTGGACATTGCCCGCGACACACTGGGTTACCAGGACGACAACTTGCAGATTGCCCGCTGGCGGGTGCAGGCTGGGCTCGTCTCCTCGCTCGATGTCGAACAGGCGCGCAGCCAGCGGGCGCAAACGGCGGCGACAATCCCGCAGCTTGAAAGCAGCCTTGCCGCCACTGCCAACGGCATTTCGACCCTGATCGGCGAACCGCCAGGGCGAGTGCTCGAATTACTCAAACCGCCGGCGGCCATTCCAACACCGCCTGATGTGGCCGGTTTCGAGGCGCCCGCCGAAGTCCTGCGCCGACGGCCCGATGTGCGCGGCGCCGAAGCCTCGCTGGTGGCCAGTATGGCGCGCATCCAGGTGGCGCGGGCGCAATTGCTGCCCGCGATCCAGCTGGGCGGCACGATCAGCACCGCGTCGCTCGGGCTGGGCACGCTGTTCGATGTCATCACCGGCGGCCTTTTCGGCAGTCTCAGCCAGCTGATCTTCGACGGCGGCCGCACCCGCGCGCAGATCGACAGCGCGCGCGCCCAAGCGGAGGGATCGCTGGCTGCGTGGCGGCAGTCGATCCTCGGCGCGCTGGAAGATGTCGAGACATCGGCGGTCGATCTCCAGACCTCGCGCGAACGAGTGGCGATCTACGTCGAGGCGCTCGATGCGGCCAACAATTCAGCCCTCCTCACGCGCAGCCAGTACCAGGCCGGGCTGACCGATTTTCGCAACCTGCTGACTTCCGAAAACCAGTTGCTCTCGGCCCGCAATGCCCAGGTCAGCGCCGAAGCCGACCGCGCCAGCGCTTTCGTCCGCCTGACCCAGGCGCTCGGCGGCGGCTGGGCACCAACCGATTATCCCCTGCCCCTCAGCGACGGGACCCAACCATGACCGACATGACCGTAACTACCGCGAGCGGGGACCTGCCGCCAACGATCGACGAATTCCTGGGCGTCCAGGACAAGCCGCGCTGGAAGCGCTGGGCGAAATTCTGGATTCCGGCTCTGCTGGTCCTCGTCGTGATCCTGGTGATCCTGGTGAAATCTGGCGACAAGCAACCCGAATACATCACCCAGGCCGTCACCCAGCGCTCGCTCGACCTGACGGTAACGGCAACCGGCAATTTGCGCCCGACCAACCAGGTCGAAGTCGGTTCCGAAGTCTCGGGCAAGGTTGACCGCGTCTATGTCGACGTCAACGACCGCGTCGCGCGCGGGCAGGTGCTGGCGCAGATCAACACCGACGTGATCGAGGACCAGATCAAGCAAAGTCAGGCCAACCTGGCGTCGGCCCGGGCGCAAGTGACGCAGGCTGGCGCGACGCTCAACGTCGATACCGCCCAGCTCAACCGGTTGCGCGAGGTTTACCGGCTGTCCGACGGCAAGGTGCCTTCGCGCAGCGAGATGGAAACGGCGCAGGCCAATGTCGCGCGTGATCGCGCCGGGGTCACATCCGCGCAGGCCAATGTCGCTTCGGCGCAGGCGCAATTGTCGTCCAGTGTGACCAACCGCAACCGCGCGCTGATCCGCTCGCCCGTGGCCGGCGTCGTGCTTGCTCGCCAGATCGAGCCGGGCCAGACCGTGGCCGCATCGTTCAACACGCCGACCCTGTTCGTGCTGGCCGAGGACCTGTCGGCGATGCAGTTGCGTGTCGCGATCGACGAGGCAGATGTAGGCCAGGTCAAGGCCGGGCAGCCGGCCACCTTCCTGGTCGATGCCTATCCGGGCCGCCGTTTCCCCGCGCAAGTCGAGCGCATCGACCTCGCCTCGAACAACACCGCCACTGCCGCCTCGGGACAAACAGGGCAGGGGCAGGCCAATGCGGTGGTCAGCTACGAGGCCCGCCTCGCCGTGGCCAACGCCGGCGGACTGCTGCGCCCCGGCATGACCGCGACGGCAACTATCGCGACCCAGAATACCGGCACGCGGCTGCTGGTGCCCAACGGGGCGCTGCGCTTCGATCCCGACGAGGAGAAGGATGCCGGTGGCGGCGCGCTCGAGGTCAATATCGGCCTCGATCGTCAAGGTCCGAAGGCGACCATCGGCGTTGGCAGCCACCAGCAGGTCTATGTGCTCAAGGATGACGGGACGCTTGATCCGATCGATGTCGTGACCGGGCAGAGCGACGGCCGGCTTACCGCGGTGACCTCAAACCAGCTCAAGACGGGCATGAAAGTGGTCACCGGGATCAAGGCCAAAGAGAAGAAGTAATGGCGCGGCCGATCATCCAGATCGAAGGGGTGAGCAAGACCTATGGCCAGGGCGCGACTGCGTTCCAGGCGCTGAAGGGGGTCGATTTCACGGTCGCGGAAGGCGATTTCGTGGCCGTGATGGGCCCGTCGGGTTCGGGCAAGTCGACGATGATGAACATCCTCGGCTGCCTCGATACCCCGACCACCGGCGTGTTCCGCTTCATGGGGGTGGAAGTGCAGGCCATGACCGCCGACCAGCGATCCTTGGTGCGGCGCAAGTACCTCGGGTTCGTGTTCCAGGGCTTCAACCTGCTGGCACGGACCACCGCGCTGGAGAACGTGGAGCTGCCGCTGCTCTATCGCGGAGAGAACAAGGCGGCGCGGCGCGAAGCCGGGCTGGCTGCGCTCGACAAGGTGGGATTGGTGCCCTGGGCCGACCACACGCCGGGCGAACTTTCGGGCGGGCAGCAGCAGCGTGTGGCGATTGCGCGGGCGCTGGTAAGCGACCCGGCCGTTCTGCTGGCGGACGAGCCAACGGGCAACCTCGACACCGAGCGCTCGATCGAGATCATGCATTTGCTGGCCGACCTCAACCGCAGCGGGATCACCATCCTGATGGTGACCCACGAAGCCGAAATGGCCAGCTTTGCGCGCACGGTAATCCATTTCCGCGATGGCCTGGTCGAGCGGGTTGACCAGAAAGCCAGCGGAGTACCCGCCTGATGTACGGCGCGACGCTGCTGCTCGCGCTGCGCGAAATCCGCCGCCACCTGCTGCGCTCGTTCCTGACCACGCTGGGGATCATTATCGGCATTGCCGGAGTGGTGACAATGGTCACGCTCGGCAAGGGCGTTACGGCCTCGGTCGAGGAGCAGATCAACTCGTTCGGCACCAACGCCTTCTTCATCATCCCGCGCTCGGAGGACGGCCTGCCGCCCAAGCCGCTCAAGCAGGCCGACGTTCTCGCCGTGCAGGAGCAGATCGCCGGGGTGCGGAAGGCTGCCGGGCAGGTCCAGCGCAACGCTACCGCGATCCATAACGGACAGGACTGGGCGGTCGTGGTCGAAGGCGGGGGCAATGACTACATGACGGCCCGCTCGATCGCGATGGACGAGGGACGCAACTTTACCGCCGCCGAGGAATCGAGCGGCGGCAATGTCTGCATCATCGGCCCGACGGTGCAGAAAGAAATTTTCGTCTCGGGGCAGAGCCCGGTGGGCGAGACCATGCGGATCGACAATGTCTCGTGCCAGGTGATCGGGCTGTTCAAGTCGCGCTCGGTCGGCGGCGGCAACCAGGACCTCGACAACAATATCCTGATGCCGATCAAGAACGTTCAGCGCCGCTTCGTCGGCAATGACGACCTCGGCTACATGATCGTGAGCTATGACCCGGCCTATGACAGCGCCGCGATGCAGACCTCGCTGGTCAACCTGATGCGCGAACGGCGCCAGGTGCAGGAAGGGCAGGACCCCGATTTCGAGCTGGTCGATACCGCTCAGGCGAACGCGGCGGTGGCGACTTCGGTTGGCCTGCTGACCGCGCTGGTGGCGATGATTGCGGGCAT
>JBDSDZ010000097.1:0-33412 GCA_039920345.1 Croceibacterium sp. | reverse complement strand
TTCCCGGCCCGCTTTACGTGGTCAAGGCGCAGATTCATGCCGGCGGACGCGGCAAGGGCAAGTTCAAGGAATTGCCGGAAGACGCCAAGGGCGGCGTGCGTTTGGCGCATTCGATCGAAGACGTCGAAGCCAACGCGCGCGAGATGCTCGGGCGGACGCTGGTTACGGTGCAGACCGGCCCGGCGGGCAAGCAGGTCAACCGGCTCTACGTGACCGATGGCGTCGACATCGCACACGAATACTACCTTTCGCTGCTGGTTGATCGCGCAACCAGCCGGATCGCGCTGATCGTTTCGACCGAAGGCGGGATGAGCATCGAGGACGTGGCCCACAATACACCCGAAAAGATCACCACGCTGACGATCGACCCGGCGACCGGGTTCATGCCGCACCACGGCCGCGCCGTGGCGTTCGCGCTGGCACTGTCGGGCGATGTCGCCAAAGCCGCGCAGAAGGTTGCCAAGCAACTGTATGACGCGTTCGTCGCGCTCGATTGCGAAATGATCGAGATAAACCCGCTGGTCGAGACCAAGGGCGGCGAGATGCTGGTGCTCGATACCAAGATGAGCTTCGATTCGAACGCGCTTTACCGCCACCCCGATGTCGAAGCGCTGCGTGACGAGACCGAGGAAGACCCGATGGAGGTCGAAGCCTCCAAGTACGATCTCGCCTATATCAAACTCGACGGTGATATCGGCTGCATGGTCAACGGCGCCGGCCTGGCGATGGCAACGATGGATATCATCAAGCTCAATGGGGCGTTCCCGGCCAACTTCCTCGATGTCGGCGGCGGCGCTTCCAAGGAAAAGGTCACCGCGGCGTTTAAGATCATCCTGTCCGATCCTGCGGTGAAGGGCATCCTGGTCAACATCTTCGGCGGCATCATGAAGTGCGACATCATCGCCGACGGGATTGTTGCGGCGGCGCGCGAAGTGAACCTTTCTGTCCCGCTGGTTGTGCGGCTGGAAGGCACCAACGTCCAGCAGGGCAAGGACATCCTCGCCAATTCGGGCCTGCCGATCATTTCGGCTGAAGACCTCGGCGATGCGGCGAAGAAGATCGTCGCCCAAGTGAAGGAAGCGGCATGAAGATCCTCGTCCCCGTCAAACGGGTGATCGATTACAACGTGCGCCCGCGGGTCAAGGCGGACGGCAGCGGGGTCGATCTCGCCAACGTCAAGATGAGCATGAATCCGTTTGACGAGATCGCGGTCGAAGAAGCGCTCCGCCTGCGCGAAAAAGGCGTTGCGAGCGAAGTGATCGCGGTGTCGATCGGCCCGGCCAAGGCCGCCGAAACGCTGCGCACCGCGCTGGCGATGGGCGCCGACCGGGCGATCCTGGTCGAGACGGAAGATGCCGTGGAACCGCTCGCCGTGGCCAAGCTGCTGAAAGCCATCTGCGACGAGGAACAGCCGGGCCTGGTCGTGCTCGGCAAGCAGGCGATCGACGACGATTCCAACCAGACCGGACAGATGCTGGCCGCGCTGATGGACCGGCCGCAAGGCACATTTGCGAGCAAGGTGGAAGTGAGCGGCGACAGCGTGGAAGTGACGCGTGAAGTCGACGGCGGGCTCGAGACAGTCAAGTTGACGCTGCCGGCGATCGTCACCACCGACCTGCGCCTGAACGAGCCGCGCTACGCCTCGCTGCCCAATATCATGAAGGCCAAGTCCAAGCCGCTCGCGAGCAAGACCCCGGCGGACTACGGCGTCGATATCACGCCCCGGCTCAAGGTCCTCAAGGTTGCCGAACCGCCGGTGCGGAAGGCGGGGATCAAGGTCGGCTCGGTCGATGAGCTGGTGGCGAAACTCAAGGCGCTGGGAGCGGTGGCATGAACACGCTGGTGCTGGTCGAACATGCGGATGGCGCGGTGAAGGACGCTTCGCTCGCGACCGTCACCGCGGCTGCCCAGCTGGGCACCGTTCACGCGCTGGTCGCGGGCGATGGCCCCGAAGCTAAGCAGGCGGCCGATGCTGCCGCGACAATCGCGGGCGTCGAGAAAGTACTGCTGGCGAGCGATCCGGCTTATGCCCGGATGCTGGCGGAAAACGTCGCCGCGCTGATAGTGCCGCTGATGGTGAATTACGACGTGCTGCTGTGCGATGCCTCGTCCAACGGCAAGAACGTCGCCCCCCGGGTCGCCGCGCTGCTCGATGTGATGCAACTGTCCGATGTCATCGCGATCGAGGGAGCCACAGACGACAAGCGCACGTTCGTCCGCCCGATCTACGCCGGCAACGCCATTGCCACGGTTGAAAGCAGCGATGCAAAGCTGGTGCTGACCGTGCGCGCAACGACCTTCGAGAAGGCGGCGGGACAAGGCGGTTCGGCCACGGTCGAGACGGTTTCCGGACCGGGCGACAGCGGCCTGTCGTCGTTCGTCGGGGCCGAGGAATCGAAAAGCGAGCGGCCCGAGCTGACCAGCGCCGGGATCATCGTTTCGGGCGGCCGCGCGCTGAAAGATGCAGCGACCTTCGAGCAGTACATCGTGCCGCTGGCCGACAAGCTCGGCGCCGCGGTTGGCGCCAGCCGCGCGGCGGTCGATGCGGGCTATATCTCGAACGATTACCAGGTCGGCCAGACCGGCAAGATCGTCGCCCCGGCGCTGTACATCGCCATCGGTATCTCGGGCGCGATCCAGCACCTCGCGGGGATGAAGGATTCCAAGGTCATCGTGGCGATCAACAAGGACCCCGACGCGCCGATCTTCCAAGTGGCCGACATCGGCCTGGTCGGCGACCTGTTCGCAATCGTGCCGGAGTTGACCGCAAAGCTCTAACAAGGTTGCGATTCTCGTCGGTTTAATGCGTCAGTTGTCAAACATTGTCGCAATTGGACGAGTCCCCTTGCTCCGTGCAATTGTCTGAAATAGCATCGCTTCCCGGGATTGGAGGAATTTGCATGAAGCGGACAGTTTCACTGTTGGCGCTCGGTGGGATGGTGCTCGCGCCGCTGCCGGCGCAGGCCGAAGACGGCGTGTTCACCCCCTCGGGCAACTGGATTGCCGATTACGGTGACGACTACTGCCGCCTGGTGCGCACCTTTACCGACGGCAAGGACGAAGTCAGCCTCGGGCTCGAACGGATCCAGCCGGGCGCGCAAGTGCGCCTGATCCTGATCGGCAACAGCCTGCGCCCGTTCCGCGGCGCCGACCAGCTCGGCTACCAGTTCCTGCCCGCAGGCGGGGCGCTGAAGACGCGCTACGTTCGCTCTCGCACCGGGGACGACAAGCAATACCTCGCGCTCGACGCGGTCACGCTGGCGCCGTTCGTATTCACCCCGCCCGCGCCCGGAACACCGCCCGCGCCGCCGCCGGTTTACAGCCGCGACAAGGAGCAGGAGACCGCACAAGCGATCACCGCTGTGTCCCTGTCGGAAGGCCTGATCGCTCCCGTGCGGTTCGAGACCGGTTCGCTCAAGGCGCCAATGGCCGCGCTGCAGGCCTGTGCCGACGACTTGCTGCAGGTCTGGGGTCTTGATCCAGAAAAGCACAAGACCCTGACGGCCAACGCGTTTCCGAACCTGACCCCCGATGGCTGGCTGCCGCAGGGCACGATCCCGTTCACCGAATTCAGCAAGTTCGCGGGCGGCGCAAACCAGGTCCGGATGCTGATCGGGGTCGATGGAAAGCCGAGTTCGTGCACGATCTACTCGCCCTCGCTGGCGCAGTCGCTGAACGCGCGGATCTGCTCGATCCTGATGGAAAAAGCCTCGTTTGCGCCCGCCAAGGATGCCGCTGGTCAGGCAATGGCCAGTTACTGGATGGGCTCGCCTATCATGCTCGGCCCACGCCCGGGCGGGCGGCGCTAATCAAGCTGCGGCCCGGCTCCGGCCGGGCCGTCGTCTTGCCTACGGTAAGCGTTCGTACAACCGCACCTCGTCGCCATCGGGCAACTTTGCGTCGCGCATCAGCTTGAAGCCGAGCCTGCCCGCCAGTGCCATCGAGCGCGCGTTGTCCTGGCTGATCATGCACACGACCCGCCGCGCGCCGTGCTCGCGTTCGAACCACGCCAGCGCGGCACTCATCGCTTCGCTGGCCAGGCCTTGTCCCACCCGGTCGCTGCGCAGGATCCAGCCGGCTTCGGGCGAATCGTCGAAATCTGGCCCGAGCCCGCGATAGCTGTGGAACACCCCGCAATTGCCAAGCAGGGCGCCGCCGCCGCGTTCGCGCAGCATGAATGCGCCGTAACCGTATAGCAGCCAACTGCCTGCGTTGCGGCAAAAGCGGTTGAAATGGTCGTCGCGGCCGTTCTCCGGCCCAAGATAACGCGAGGTGGCGGAATCGGCGACGATGGCGTGCATCGGGAGGACATCGTCCTTGGCCGGCAGCCACAGTTCGAGGCGCTCGGTCACCAGCATCGGCACGGCCGCGCCGGCTACAGCCACCGTGAAACCAGGTGGATGACCACCCCGACAAGGCCGCCCACCAGGGTGCCGTTGATGCGGATGAACTGGAGGTCGCGGCCGACGGCACGCTCAATCCGGTCAGTCACCGTGCGCGCATCCCAGCGGCGCACCGTTTCCGACACCAGTTGCACGATCTGCGACCCATAGCGGGTGGCGACGCCGACCGCGGTGCGGCGGGCGAAGCGATTGACTTGCCATTGCAGCCCGGCGTCTTCCTGCAGCGCGCGGCCCAGTTCGGCCAGGCTGGCGCCGAGCTGCCCGGCCAGCGCGGCATTGGGATTGCGCGCCATGTCGATCAGCGAATGGCGCAGCTTTTCCCACACGCCCATCCACCAATCGCCGATCGCGGGATTGGCGAGGATTTCGTTCTTCGCCGCTTCCACCTTGGCGCGCGTGGCAGGATCGTGCGCAAGATCGTGCGCCAGTTTCGCGAGCCCCTCTTCGATCGTCTTGCGCAGCGGATGTTCGGGATCGACCAGCACTTCGGCGAGCATGCGGTAGAGTCCGTCGAGCACCGAATTGGCCACCCGCTCGTCCAGCCCCGTCCAGCGCAGCACGGCGTTGGCCCGCGAATGGATGATCGAGCGGACCAGCTCCTCGTTCTTCTCCAGGGTTACGCCCGACCAGCGGATCAGCGATTCGAGCAAAGGCCGGTGCCGGCCATCGGCGATGGCGGCGCTGAGCGCGCTGCCCACCAGCGGAGACACTTCGATCCGCTCTGCCTGGCGCGCCAGGCCGGCCTTGACCGTGCTGCCGAGCCGCTCCGGATCGAGCGATTCGAGCAGTTCGGCAATCAGGCTGGCGGCCCCTTCGCGGATGCGGCCCTGCGTGCCGATGCGCGGTTCGGCGAGGAAATCGCCGGCAGCGCGCGCCAGGTTCATCTCGCGCATGCGCCGCGCGACCACGGTGGGGATGAGGAAGTTGTCGCGCAGGAAGCCCGCCATCGTATCGGCGATGCGGTCCTTGTTGGCCGGGATGATCGCCGTGTGCGGGATCGGTATGCCCAGCGGATGGCGGAACAGCGCGGTCACCGCGAACCAGTCGGCCAGCCCGCCGACCATCGCCGCTTCGGTAAAGGCGACGATGTAGGCCAGCCCCGGATAGCGCGGCTCGAAATGGCGGGCGATGGCAAACGCCGCCGCCATGGCAATCAACAGTGCGGTAGCGGTTCGCCGCATGCGCCGTGCGCGATCAACGGGCACCGCCCGCCGGACCTCCGGCGATGGCGGCGGAGCCAGAACCCGAGGGGGGCCCGGCTTGCTATTCTGCGGGATAGGCCTCGCCCTCGCCGGGGGTGGCATCGCCCGGCCGATAGGTCAGCACGCGCCGCCGCAGCCACGGTCCAAGCCGCTTTTCGAGCCCGTCGGCAAGGCTGAACCCGGCCGGCACGATCAGCAGCGTCAGCATGGTCGACAAGATCAGCCCGCCAATCACCGTGGTACCCATCGGCGCGCGCCAGGCGGCATCGCCCGAGAGCGAGATCGCGGTTGGGACCATCCCCGCGACCATCGCCACGGTGGTCATCAGGATCGGCTGTGCCCGCTTATGCCCGGCGTCGATAATCGCCACCTTCTTGGGCACGCCGCCTGCCATTTCCTCGATCGCGAAATCGATCAGCAGGATCGAGTTCTTGGCCACAATGCCGAGCAGCATGAGCAAGCCGATATAGACCGAAATCGACACCGGCTGGCCGAGCGCGGCCAGCGCCAGCAACCCGCCAAGCGGGGCCAGCAGCAGCGAGGTCATGTTGACCAGCGGCGACACGAACCGGCGGTAGAGCAGCACCAGCACTGCGAACACCATCAGGATGCCGCTGATCACCGCGATAATGAAATTCTGGATCAGTTCGTTCTGCCATTTTTCGTCACCCACCGGCTTGTTCGATACCCCGGCGGGCAGGTTCTTCATGATCGGCAGTTCGTTGATCGCCTTGGTGATCGGTCCCTTGACCTCGCCCGGGCCCAGATCGGCGCCGACGAAAATACGGCGCGACTGGTTGAAGCGCTGGATCTGCGTCGGCCCGGCGCCGAACGATATTTGCGCGACACGCTTGAGCGGCACGGCCCCGCCGGTCGAGGTCGGGACCGGCAGGTTCTCGATCGTCGACAAGTCGCGGCGTGAATTCTTCGGCAGGACCACCCGGATCGGAACTTGCCGATCGTTGAGCGAGAACTTGGCCGCGTTCTGGTCAATCTCGCCCAGCGTGGCGATACGAATCGCCTGGCTGAGCGCGGTGGTGGTCACGCCAAGCTGCGCGGCCAGATCAAGGCGCGGCTGGATGATCAGTTCGGGGCGCTGCAAGTCGGCCGCGATGCGCGGCGCAACCGCCCCGGGAATGGAACCCATCTGCTGGACCAGCGTCTGCGCGGTGCGCTGCAGCACGGCGGGATCAGAGCCAGTGAGCATGACCGAGATATCGCGCCCGGTGCCGCCCCCGCCCGACTGCGAGGAGAAGCTGACGCGCGCATCGGGCACGGTCTGCAATTCGGGCGTCACGCGCCGTTCGAATTCGTAGCTGGCCACCTTGCGGTCAGGTTTCAGCACCACGAACAGGCGCGCATTGCCTTCCGAAATCCGCTCGAGCACGCGGCCCACCTCGGGCTGCCGCTTGATGATCGCGGTCACCTCGTGGGACACGGCTTCCGTCTGTTCGATCGTGGTGCCGGGCACCATCTCGATATTGACCCGGCTGGTGTCCTCGTTCTTGGTTGGCTGGAACTGGCTCGGCAGGGTCACCAGCAGGATCACGGTGAGCGCGAGCGCGGTCACGCCAATCCCGAACATCCAGAACCGGTGATCGCGGAAACGGCTGCGCACGCGGGCCATGACGTAGCCATGCCATTCGGCAAAGCCTTCGCCGATCGAGTTGGCGACATATCCCAGCACGGCGCGCAGAGCAACCGCGAACACCGAGATCAGGGCCAGCTTGGCAAGGAAGGCCAGCCACGTGGGCATCGCATTGGGCGGAATAAGCAGTCCGCCAAACTTGAACACGGCGATGCCCGCCACAAAAATGCCCAGCACAAACGCCGTCTCGATCCACCGGAACCATGCCTGCGTTGGAACCGGGGTTAGCCGGGTCCGATAGGCATCCACTGCGCGGGTATCGAGGGTCCAGTGAAGGATGCCCATATAAGCATCCATCAACCGGCCTTCGCCGTGCGATGCGTGGCCCTTGGCTTTGAGGAAATAGGCCGCGATCATTGGCGTAATCATGCGCGCCACCGCCAGGCTCATCACCACAGCGCCAACCACGGTCAGCCCGAAGTTCTTGAAGAACTGGCCGGAAATGCCGGGCATCAGGCCAACCGGGAGGAACACCGCGACGATCGACAGGCTGGTCGCGACCACCGCGAGGCCGATTTCATCGGCCGCGTCGATCGACGCCTGGTAGGCGCTCTTGCCCATGCGCATGTGTCTGACGATGTTCTCGATCTCGACGATCGCATCGTCGACCAGCACGCCTGCGACCAGGCTCAGCGCCAGTAGCGAAAGCTGGTTCAGGGTGAAGCCAAGCAGGTCCATGACCCAGAACGTAGGAATCGCGGACAGCGGGATAGCGAGCGCCGAGATGACCGTGGCGCGCCAGTCGCGCAGGAACAGGAACACCACGATAACTGCCAGGATCGAGCCTTCGACCATGGCTGAAATCGAACTTTCGTACTGCTCCTTGGTGTAATCGACGCTGGTGTAGAGCTGGGTGAAGCCGATCCCGGGGTTGTCGGCCTCGATCTGCTTCATTTCCTTGATCGCGGCATCATAGACCGTGACGTCGGAGGCGCCCTTGGCGCGCTCGATACCGAAGGTAACCACCTGGCGGCCATTGAGCTTGGCGATCGAGGTCTGTTCGGAGAAACTGTCGGATACAGCCGCCACCTGGTCGAGGCGGATGGTCCGCGCGCCAAGGTTGATGCGGGTGTTGGCGAGCTGCAGCGCGGTGTCGGCATTGCCGAGCACGCGCACCGACTGGCGCGAGCCGGCGATCTCAGCGGCACCGCCGGCCGAGTCGGTGTTGACCTGGCGCAGCGCCTGGTTGACCTGGCTGGCGGTCACCCCGAGCGACTGCATCCGCGCCGGATCGAGCACCACACGAATTTCGCGATCGACCCCGCCCGAACGGCTGACCGAGGCCATGCCTTCGATCGAGAGCAGGCGGCGGGCAATCGTGTCGTCGATGAACCAGCTGAGCTGTTCCATCGTCATGTCGTCGGCAGAGACCGCGAAATATCCGATCGGGCCGTTGCCGCCGATTTCGTTCTTGCTTACGCGCGGTTCGAGGATGCCATCGGGCAGATCGCCGCGCACTTGGTCGACCGCGTTCTTGACGTCGTTGACCGCCTGATCGGAATCGAGGCCAATCTGGAACTGGACCGTCGTACTGCTGCTGCCTTCGCGCGCGTTCGACTGGATTTCGTCCACCCCGTTGACCGAGCGGACCGCCGCTTCGACTTTTTGTGTGATCTGCGTTTCGATCTCGGTCGGCGCGGCGCCCGGCTGGCTGATCGTGACCGTTACGGCGGGGAAATCGATGTCCGGGTTATCGTTGACGTCCATCCGGTTGAACGAGACGAGCCCAGCCAGCGTCAGGCCGATGAAAAAGACAATCGGGACGATCGGATTGCGGATCGACCACGCAGATATGTTCCGGAAATTCATGGGTTTGAAGCCTGACGGCCTCCGCTGGCGACAACCGGGTTGACCGTGTCACCTTCGTTGACGAAGCCGCCAGCGCGCAGGATTACCCGCTCGTTGCCGGTCAGGCCCGTCGTGACAGCGATCCCTTCGGCTGTGACAATTCCCGTCTTCACGTTGCGCCGGACGACCTTCTTGTCGGCCCCGACGATGTAGACATAGCTGCCTTTGTCGTCGGTCTGGATGGCGCTTTCGGGCAACATCGGCGCGACCACGGTCCCGCTGTTCATGATCGCGGAAGCAAAACCGCCGGGCCGCAAGTCAGAGGCGTAAGGCATCGTGCAGCGCGCCGTGCCCTGGCGGGTCTGCGGATCGATAATCGGCGACTTCTGCCATACCGAGCAGGTGAACTGCTTGTCGCTGCCGACCGGCGTGACGACCGCTGTCGAACCGACATTCACCGTCGCCAGATCGCCTTCGTCAAGCTGGGTCAGCAACTCCATCTCGCCGCCCTTGGCGATGGTGAACAGCGGGGTTCCGCCGGCGCCGACAACCTGTCCGGGTTCGACATTGCGTTCGAGCACGAGGCCGGCCGCGGGCGCGACGATGCTGAGGCGGGCATTGCGCGCCAGCAATTCGCGATACGAGGCCTGGGCCACCAGCACGCGGGCATTGGCCGCATCGCGCGTAGCAGTCAGCCGATCGACGTCAGCCTTGCTGATGAAGCCGCGTTCGACCAGCTGCAGGGCGCGGTTGAGATTGGACTGGGCGAGTTCGGCATCAGCCCGGGCTATGCTGATTTGCGCCGACGAGCCTTGCGCCTGCTGGTTCTGGACCGAACGATCGATCACCAGCAGCGGCTGGCCCGCGCGCACCCAGGCGCCGGGCTCAACCAGCACGGAAACCACCCGGCCGCCTTCACCAACGACGCCAACCGGCATTTCGCGGCGCGCGGCGAGTGTTCCGGTAGCACTGATGGCACCTTCAACCGTGGTTCGGCCCGGCGCAATGACAGTGACAGTCGGGACCTGCTGGCCTTCGGAGGCCGGGAACGGCGTCTCTTCACCGCGGCTGTAGAACAGCAGCGCGCCGCCGATGAGCAGCGCCAGCACGACGCCGAGCCCGATCAACCACCGGCGCTTGCGCGCCCGTCCATCCTCGATCTGGATATCCTCGACCAGCACTTCGGGTGTGCCGCTCAAGTCCGTCACTCTGGTTTCGTAGTTCATCCGCGCATCAGCCCCGCCGGCCCACCCCAAAAATGAGGGCTCGCCTTACCATGAAAAAAGGCGCTGCGCATCGCATTGCAGCATCCCTTGCAGGCGCATAGCCGCGCAGCCGCCCCATCGCAACGCGCCGCTCCATGAATGCGGCCCTGAATCCGACGAAGAACCGGGCAACTGCAATGAAAAGGGGACGAACCGCGCGGGCGGCCCGTCCCCTGTACTAATTTGTCTTAAATTGTCGGCTTAGCGAACCCGGCCACGCTGGACGAGGTTGACGATCGCCAACAGCACGACGGCGCCAAGAATGGCGATCACGAAAGATCCGAGATCAAATGTCTGGATGCTGCCGCCAAAACCAAGCAGCGGGGCCAGCAGGGCGTTGCCAAGCAGAGCACCGATGATACCGATGATAATATTCCAAAGAATGCCCATCGATGCGTCGCGACGCATGACGATGCTAGCGAGCCATCCGGCTACGCCTCCGACGATAATTGCAACTATCCATCCAGGCATTGAGACGTTCCTCCTGTTGGCCGCACTTCGTGTGCGCACGACCACCTAACGGAGGCTGCGCCGATGCGTTCCCAAGCGACCCGGAGTCAAACTTAGCTGATTATCGCCAAAGCGATAGTGTCGGGCGCGGTGTACCCGGTAGTTATGCGCTCAGTATTTAAGCTGGCGCTCGTAAAGGTCGCGGTAGTGCTGGATGCGCGTGACGCGCAGGCCCTGCATGCCCGACCGGTCAACCGCGCGCTGCCAGCCGGCGAATTCCTCGAGCGTGAGGTTGTAGCGTTCGAGCACCTCGTCGATCGTCATCAGGCCGCCGTTCACGGCCGCGACGACTTCCGCCTTGCGCCGCACGACCCAGCGCCTGGTGCTGGGGGGGGGCAAGTCGGACAGGCGCAGCGGCTCGCCAAGCGGGCCGATGACTTGTGCCGGACGGATTTTCTGGTTCTCGATCATTTACTTCCTCGCGGCACCCGAATTGGACCCGGTGGCCGATCCATTCTCTGCCTGCCACGGTGTGGCAGAAGGCTCTTTGCGATAGGCTGAAGCTTCAGGGTTAATGGACAGTTTGTCATTGTGATGCGCGGCGATACGCTGCGCGCTGAAGGCATCGAAACTTGACTCACCGACACCCTCGCCAGTCTGGAAGCTCTCGCGAATTCCGCGCGATGCGGCCAGCCGCGAGACCAGGTCGGCCCAGGTAAGTTCGCGCAGGGCTTCGCTCTCCCATGCTTCACCGTTGAGCGGGCTGGCATCGTCTGGCCGGGGTGGTTTGGCTTCGAACATTCCCTGTCGATACGGGCGAAGCGTCAAAAACAGGTAAAGGCCCGATTTACGATCCGTTAGGGCCTGATCGGCGCCGCCAGCGTCCGAGATTGGCCTGCGCGCCCTTGCGGTGTAAGGGCCTCGCCATGCACACCGGTCTCACTACCCTCCAAGCGGCAACGCTGTTCGACTTGCCGCGCGCCGCGGATGGGTGCCGCATCGTCGTGGCGATGTCGGGCGGGGTGGACAGTTCGGTGGTCGCGGCGCTCGCAGCGCAAAGTGGCGCCGAGGTCATCGGCATTACCTTGCAGCTTTACGACAATGGTGCCGCCACCGGGCGCAAAGGGGCGTGCTGCGCCGGCGACGACATCCGCGATGCACGCGCCGTGGCTGACCGGCTTGGCTTTGCGCACTATGTGTTCGATCACGAAAGCGCGTTCCGGGAAGAAGTGGTCGACCGGTTTGCCGACGATTACCTCGCCGGGCGCACGCCGATTCCCTGCATCCGCTGCAACATGGGGCCAAAGTTTACCGACCTCTTGCGCATGGCGCGCGAGCTCGGCGCCGATTGCCTGGCGACCGGACATTATGTCCGCCGGATCATAGGCGCTGGCGGGGCTGAACTGCACCAGGCGCTCGATCCGGCGCGCGACCAGTCGTATTTCCTGTTCGCTACCACCGAACCGCAGCTCGACTATTTGCGCTTCCCGCTTGGGGCGCTGCCCAAGGCCGAAGTGCGGCGCATTGCCGCTGACTTCGGACTGTCCGTCGCCGCCAAGCCCGACAGCCAGGACATCTGCTTCGTCCCCGATGGTGATTATGCGAAAATTGTCCGCGCGATCCGTCCCGAAGGTGCGGCTCCCGGGTCGATTGTCCATGCCGAGACCGGCGAAACGCTCGGCGCGCACCAAGGGGTGATCCACTTCACGGTGGGCCAGCGGCGCGGACTCGAAATCGGCGGCCAGGCAGAACCGCTGTACGTGGTCGGGCTCGACGCGCCGAGCGCCCAAGTCCGGGTCGGTCCCAAGCGCCTGCTCGCGGTTTCCGCGTGCCGGCTGGAGGAAACTAACCGTATCGGGCCACTGCCCGACGTACCCCTTACGGCCAAAGTCCGTTCGATGGCCAAACCGGTTGCCGTCACCCTGCATGGCCCGCTGGGCGCAGGCGGAGCGGCGACGATACGCTTTGACGAACCCGAATTCGGCGTTGCGCCTGGTCAGGCAGCCGTTCTTTATGCGGGTGACAGGGTCGTTGGCGGCGGCTGGATCGAAGGCACCGAGCCCGCTTGAACTAGCGCTTCCCCCGAATCAGCTTTCCCAAGGGTCGAGCAGGCAGCCGAAGCCGGGGTGAAAACGCGCCGTCGCGCTGGACAGCAGCGGCACCCGCGCGGTCACGCTTTTGTCGTCGGCATCCTCGCTCAGGACGACCAGTGCCATCCCCGGCTCGAAATCCTTCTTGCAGTCCTTGATGTCGCGCCCGGCGACATAGCGGCAGGAACACGCGGTGCGTGCGCCAAACGCCGCGCCAGTGGTGGTCAGGCCGACGATCGGCTCGCGGTATAACCAGCCCGCCGCGCCCGCGATCACCACCACCGCGAGCAGCGCGTGGGGCCAAATTCGGTGCTTGCGCGGTGGGCTTCGCTTTGCGGTTGCCAAGGGGGTTCGCCTGGAGGAAGAGGAGCGCGCCGATGCCACGCGCCGCCTCCCCTAGCCTCCTTGCCGCCCTGCTGCCAGCCCTGCTCGTGGCGGCCTGCAGCGATCCCGCGCCGGCTGTCGAGACGCCGCTCGCCCCCGCCGCGCTGGCTGCAGTAACGGACGACCCCGGGGCTGACCGCGACAAGCTCGCCCGCGCGGTCGATGCGGCGTTTACTCGCCAGGACATTGGTGAAACCCGCGCGCTGATCGTGCTCCACGCGGGCAAAGTGGCGGCGGAACGCTATGGCCAAGGCTACGGCCCGACCACCAAGTTCGTCGGCTGGTCGATGTCCAAGACCGTGACCGCGCTGCTGGTTGGCATGTTGGTGGCCGACGGGCGATTGCAGCTCGACGATTCGCCGCCAATCCCGCGCTGGCGGCGAATCGGCGATCCACGCGGCGATATTACCCTGCGCCAGGTCATGCAGATGCGCTCCGGCTTACGGCACAAGGAGCAGGCTCAGCCAGTTTACACTTCGGGCGAGGTGCGAATGATGTTCCTCGACGGGCGCGACGACATGGCCGGATGGGCCGAAGCGCAACCGCTGGCGCACGAACCGGGCAGTACCTTCCAGTACTCGACGCCCGACGCTGAAATCCTGGCCGACATCGCCACCCGCGTGCTGGCGCCCGATGCCAAGGCGGCTGACCGCCAGCGGACGATGGACGAATTCCTCCAGGCCCGGCTCGGCGCTCCGCTGGGAATGCATTCGCTGACAGCCGAATATGACGCTTCGGGCACGATGATGGGTGGCTCGATGATCTGGGCGACCGCGCCGGACTGGGCCAAGCTGGGCGAATTCCTGCGCCACAAGGGCTCGGTCGGCGGGGCCCAGATCGTGCCGCGCGGCTGGATCGAGTTTATGACCACGCCGAGCCCGCGCGCGCCCGATTATGGCGCGATGACCTGGCTCAATCGCCCCTCGGGCGGCGAGCGCGACGTGCTTTTCGCCGAACAGGGCCCCGCCAGCCTGTTCGCCGCTGTCGGCCACCTTGGCCAATACGTGCTGGTGTCGCCCAGCCAGCAACTGGTGGTGGTGCGGCTGGGCAAGACCGACGAGGCGGACCGGGCCGCGCTGGTCGATGCGCTGGCCGGGATCGTGAAACTCTACCCTCAGAGGTAGAACACGCCCTCGACCACGGTCACACAGTGCCCGCCGAGCCACGCCCGCTCACCGTCCAGCCGACAGGCGATGTCACCGCCGCGCGCCGAGGCTTGGTGCGCCGTGAACTGGCTGCGCCCCAGTCGCGCGGCCCAGAACGGCGTGAGCAAGGCATGGGCGGAGCCGGTCACGCTATCTTCGTCGACCCCGGCGCCGGGCACGAATACTCGGCTGACGACATCGGTCGCCACGCCGGGCGCGGTGCAAATGAACTGGTCATCGCCGAGCAGCGACAAGGCCTTCAGGTCGGGCTGGAGCGCGCGGATTTGCGCTTCGTTGTCGAACAGGAACAGGCTGTAGCGATCGGCGCTGCGCCAGACCTCGCGCGGCGCGGCGCCAAGGAGGCCGACCGCGTCGGGATAGTCCTGCGGCGTGGTCGGGATCACCGGCAGCGCCAGTTCGTAGCCGCCGGCTGCCAACCGGCGCACTTCGAGGACGCCGGCCTTGCGCGTGCGGAACGTGACCTTCTCGCCGCCATCGCGCTCGAGCAGGACGTGCCCGCTGGCAAGCGTAGCGTGCCCGCACAGGCGAATTTCGAGTTCGGGCGTGAACCAGCGCAACTCCCAATCTGCCTCACCCGTTGCATCGGGCACGACGAAGGCGGTTTCGGCAAACAGGTTCTCGGCCCCGATCGCCTGCAGCGTTTCATCGGGCAGCCACGCCTCGAGCGGCATGACCGCCGCCTGGTTGCCCGCGAAGACCCGCGTCGCAAAGGCATCAACGTGCCAATAGGGTAACGGCTGGCGGGTCATCGGATGTCTTCCAGGTTGTCGAATTCGTCGGCCTCGACCAGCGGATTGCCCGGATCGTCGACATGGCCATCGGGATCGATGTGGATCAGCAGCTCCATCCCGGGAAATGCGCGGCACAAGTCGGCTTCGACCCGGTCGATAATATCGTGCGCTTCGCCCACCGTCATGCTGGCGGGCAAGTTGACATGGAACTGGGCAAAATCGCGGTCGCCCGATGTACGCGTGCGCAAATCGTGCAGTTTCGAAAGCTCGGGATGCTTCGCCGCCCGCTCGACGAAACGGAGCCGCTTCTCGTCGGGCCACTCGCGGTCCATCAGGTGATCGAACGCTTCGCTCGAGGCGCGCCAGGCGCCCCACAGCAGCCACGCGGCAATGGCGAGCCCGAACAGGGGATCGGCGGCGGGAAAGTGGAAGTACTGGTCGATCACCAGCGCCGCGATCACCGCAGCATTGAGCATCAAGTCCGACTGGTAGTGAACATTGTCGGTGCGAATGGCGACGCTGCCAGTCTGCGCGATGACATGCCGCTGCCACGCCAGCAGCGCGAGCGTAGCGAGAATCGCGATGACCGAGACGACGATGCCCTGATCGGCCGCCCGCGTATCGCCCCCCGAGGCCAGCCGGGCGACCGCACGAAAGGCGATTGCGCCGGCCGAAAGCACGATCAGCGTGACCTGGAACATGGCCGCAAGCGCTTCGGCCTTGCCGTGGCCAAAACGATGCTCGGCATCGGCCGGCTGCGCCGCGACCCACACACCGATCAGCGTGGCGATGCTGGCGAACAGGT
This sequence comes from Croceibacterium sp., assembly GCA_039920345.1. GTDB lineage: Bacteria > Pseudomonadota > Alphaproteobacteria > Sphingomonadales > Sphingomonadaceae > Croceibacterium_A. The sequence continues at coordinate 17,480 of JBDSDZ010000097.1, read as the reverse complement.
CGAGCGTGGTGTCCGCCAGACTGCCGAGCATCGCGGTCGAACCCGTTCGCCAGACTGCCCAGCTTTTGAGCGCGGCCAGGAACACCGCCATCGAAATCGAAGCCAGTGCGGCACTACGCGTCAGGCGGGATCGGGCGTCGCTAGTCATGGGTAGAGCAGTTCGCTGCGCCACACGCTGCCGACAGCATCGCCGCGGAAAAACGCGCGCCGTTCGTGCAACCTAAATTCGCGGCTGACCCAGAATTCCATTCTCAGCGGGGTGAGCCTGAATCCGGTCCAGTGCGGCGGGCGGGGAATCTCTCGCCCCGCATATTCCTGCCGCAGCGCCTCGACCCGGGCAAGATAGGTGGCGCGCGAATCGAGCGGCCGCGACTGGTCCGAAGCGGCTGACCCGAGCTGCGAATCGGGATGCCGCGAGTGAAAATAAGCGTCTGCCATGGCCGCGCTCACTTCAGCCAGCGGGCCTTCGACACGCACCTGGCGGCGCAGCGACTTCCAGTGAAACAGCAACGCGGCACGCGAATTGGCGTGGATCTCGCGCCCCTTGCGGCTTTCGGCATTGGTATAGAAAACGAAGCCGTCGGGGCCATGGTCCTTGAGCAGGACCATCCGCACCGAAGGCGCACCATCCGGCGTGGCGGTTGCCAGGGCCATCGCGTTGGGATCGTTTGGTTCGCCCGCTTCGGCCTCGGTGAGCCAGGCCGTGAACAGCGCGATGGGATCGCCGGCCGGGATGGTGTCCTCCTCAACGTCCATCGCGCGCGCCTCCGTCCTGCGTAACCTTTGGTGCTGCGCCCGATAAGTGTGAGCAAGTCATTGCCATGCCCTATCGAGTCGCCGACGTGTAGGAAAGTCTCGCGCTTGCGCCCCGCGACTGCTTTGCCTAGCTAACACGCCATGGCCGATCCCTATGCAACTCTTGGCGTGGCGCGCTCCGCGGATGAAAAGGCGATCAAGTCCGCCTATCGCAAGCTGGCGAAAGAGCTGCACCCGGATCGCAATTCGGACAATCCCAAGGCGCCCGAACGCTTTTCCGATGTGACCAAGGCCTATGACCTGCTGTCCGACAAGGACAAGCGGGCGCGCTTCGACCGCGGCGAGATCGATGGCGACGGAAATCCCGCCATGCCTTTCGGCGGTGGTTTTGGCGGCGGCGGCTTTCGCCCCGGTGCTGGCAACGGCGGCGGTTTCTCCGCCCGCGACTTCCAGGGCGTGGGCGGCGAGGATGTTGATCTCGGCGATATTTTCGAAGGCCTGTTCGGGCGCGGGGGAGCGGGGGCCGGACCGGGAGGCTTCGGCAACCGGCGGCAGGCCCCGCCGCCGCGTGGCAGCAATATTTCTTACCGCCTCAGGGTTCCCTTCGCCGACGCTGCCGCGCTCAAGCCGCAACGCATCACGCTGGGCGACGGCGCAACGATCGACCTGAAGTTGCCGGCCGGGGTCGAGCCCGGCACGCAAATGCGGCTCAAGGGCAAGGGCCAGCCCGGTGTCGGCGGCGCTGGCGATGCGCTGGTCACGATCGAGGTCGAATCGCATCCCTTTTTTACCCGGTCGGGTGATGACGTGCGGCTGGAACTACCGGTAACGCTCGACGAGGCAGTGCGCGGGGCCAAAGTCAAAGTGCCGACGGTCGATGGGCCGGTCATGCTAACGGTCGCGCCGGGCTCGGGTTCGGGCCAGGTGTTGCGGCTCAAGGGCAAGGGATTCTCGCGCAAGGGTGGCGGGCGCGGCGACCAGCTGGTGGCCCTTGAAATCCATTTGCCCGACGATGTTGCCGAGCTCGCTTCGCGCCTCGACGGCTGGAACGACACGTCCAATCCGCGGAACCGCCTTGGCGTTTGAGCCATTGGCCTTGGACCCGTTCGCTGCCCGAGTTGCCGGGCCGCAGCGGCAGGAAAAAGGCTGATGGCGCCGGGACTTACCGACCATGACCGCCCCGGCACCCCGGTAAGCGACCTTTCGCCCGAAGCGCGGCGCAAGGAAGCGCTCAAGCACCGGGCGGGCCTGCCGGGCCATGTGGCGCACGCCGTGGGCGTAGGCAGCCGGGCAAGCGACGTGCTGCACCGGGTGTTCATCGGCACGTACAACGATGGCTTCATCCACGCCGGCAATCTGGCCTACATGACGGTGCTGGCGATCTTTCCGTTCTTCATCACCGGCGCTGCGCTGTTTTCGCTGATCGGCGAGGAAAGCCAGCGCGCTGCCTCGATCAATGCGATCCTGTTCGCGCTGCCCCCGGTGGTCGGCAATGTCATCGCGCCGGTTGCCCGCAGCGTGATTGCCGAGCGCAGCGGGCTGCTGCTGTGGGGCGGCGGCCTGGTCGGGCTGTGGACCGTCGGCAGCCTGGTCGAGACGATCCGCGACATCCTGCGCCGCGCCTATGGCACGCGCGCAACCCAGGCGTTCTGGAAGTACCGCCTGTTTTCAACCGGGATTATCCTGGCGGCGGTCGTGCTGCTGATGCTGAGCCTGATTGCGCAATTCCTGATTGGCACCGCGCAGGAAGTCATCGACACATGGATCCCGCAATTGGGCGCTTTCATCAGCCGGCTGGCACTGTCGCGGATCGTGCCCGCACTGGGGCTCTATCTGTCGCTTTACCTGCTGTTCTACACCCTGACCCCGGCGGCTTATCGCAAGCGACGCTACCCCAAGTGGCCCGGCGCCCTGCTGGTGGCCGGTTGGTGGATGGCGGTGACAGTCAGCCTGCCGCCGCTGCTGCGCTCGGTCTTCGCCTATGACCTGACTTACGGCTCGCTTGCCGGCATCATGATCGCGCTTTTCTTTTTCTGGCTGGTCGGCTTAGGGATGGTGATGGGCGCCGAACTGAACGCCGCGCTGGCCGAAACCCCGGAAGAAGAGATGGACCGGATCGGCCAGGCGGACGATCGCACGCGCGCCAAGCCGGCAAAAGTGGCGGAAAAGGGGGGCCAATGACCTCGCCCAAAGGATTGATGGCTGGGAAAAAGGGTCTGATCATGGGCCTGGCGAATGAAAAGTCGCTCGCCTGGGGCATCGCGCAAAAACTGCGCGAGCACGGGGCGGAGATGGCCTTTTCGTACCAGGGTGAAGCGCTCGAACGGCGGGTGCGGCCGCTGGCGGAACAGCTTGGCTCGGACTTCTGCTTCGATTGCGACGTGTCGCAGATGGCGGCGCTCGACACCGCGTTCGACACGCTCAAGAGCCGCTGGGACACGCTCGATTTCGTGGTTCACGCGATTGGCTTTTCCGACAAAACCGAGCTGCGCGGCCACTATGTCGACACCAGCCTCGAAAACTTCCTGATGACGATGAACATCTCGGCCTATTCGCTGGTCGCAGTGGCCAATCGCGCACGCCCGATGATGGCGGCGAAGCTAGACGGCAGCGGCGGTTCGATCCTGACGCTGACTTACTACGGCGCGGAAAAGGTCGTGCCGCATTACAACGTGATGGGCGTGGCCAAGGCGGCGCTGGAAACCAGCGTGAAGTATCTTGCCAACGACCTGGGGCCCGAGAACATCCGCGTCAACGCGATCAGCGCGGGTCCGATCAAGACCCTCGCGGCGAGCGGGATCGGCGACTTTCGCTACATTCTCAAATGGAACGAGCTCAACGCGCCGATGCGCCGAAATGTGACGATCGAGGATGTCGGCGGCGCCGGGCTGTATATGCTCAGCGACCTGTCGAGCGGCGTGACGGGCGAAGTGCACCACGTCGATGCCGGCTATCACGTGGTCGGCATGAAGCAGGAAGACGCACCGGACATTTCTCTGGCGTAGTGCTTTTGTTCCTGATACGTTCCTTACGTCAAGCAAGGAGTGCGGCTCATGATTACCGGTGGATGTCGCTGCGGCGCAGTGCGTTATGAGGCGCAAGTGGAAGGCCCGGATCGTCATGGCCTGTGCCATTGCGAAGATTGCCGCCGGTCGGCAGGTGCGCCTGCGGTCGCCTGGCTGGCAGTTCCAAAAGACAGCTTCTCAATCACGCAAGGTGAGGCGACGCGGTGGAACGGCAAAGGCAGTGCGGAACGCTACTTCTGCGGTCGCTGCGGCACCGGGCTGTACTACTTCAACGATGTTGTGCTGCCAGGTATTGCCGACATCCAGTCAGCCACGCTGGACGATCCAGAAGCCTTTGCTCCCAGTGCGCAGATCCAGTGCGCTGAGCGACTTGGCTACATGGCCGGGTTAGCGGACATACCTGAATTCGCCCGCTTCCCGGGCGCCTGACTAGGCCGATCAGGGCTGCGGCGGGACGGCGAGCGGGTCGACGGTGCGCACGGGACTGGCGGGCTTTGGCGCCTCAGCCGTGTCGCCCTCGGCTTCGCGCTCACGCTCGAGCCGTTCCATGTACTGGCGTTCGAGCACCTCGACGCGGGCCTGCGTGTCGGCGGCCTCCTGGTCGACCGTCGCCATCCGTTCGGCGCGCGCCTGGTCGATCAGTTGGCTGAAGCGGACATCGGAGCCGTGGCGCTTTTCTTCGTAGGCCGATTCAATCATCTGCGCCGTGCAGCCGAGTTCGCCGCCTAGGCCGATCGGGCTGCATGACAGCGGGCCGAAATTGCCGACAGTCTCGAAGCTCTTGACGCGATTGGTCCAGGAATTGTTTGCCGGACTCTCGCTCTGGCGCAACGCCTCTGGAATGCGGAACCGCTCACTCTCGTCCATTCGCGCGCAGACCACGATCTCGCCTTCGGCCGAGGCGGGGCATGCGTCGTCTCCGTAGATTATCACGGTGTTGAACTTGTCGTTTCCGCTGGGCGCGTTCTGGGCAGCGGCAGGCGCCGCGGCAAAGGCGGCGGCAGCGAGCGGGGCAGCGGCGAGCAAGGCCAGGCGTCTCATGTTGTATTCCTTCATGCGGGATCGGTCCCGCTACCGAGGGGAATAGGGCGCTTGGCCCCGTGAACCCTGAGTTAAGCGCTTGGAACCCGCGCCCGGTTCCGCGTCAAATCCTTTCGGAGAGGCGGATCGCCGCACGGCAGCCCAGCCGAATGGCGGCGTTGAGGAGCGGATAGCCCGGAGCCCGTTCAGCGCCTGCAGCCAGTGCCGCCGCGCGGTGAGCTTGCTCGTCGACCCGGAATCGCGCGATCATGTCGGCCAGTTCGGGATCATCGTCGGGCGTGCCCTTTGCCTCTGCCAAGGTGTCGAGCTGGCGCGCATAATGCCGGTCGATTTCTTCCTCGATCGCCGCTGTACAGGCCATCGCCGCCTCGGGCCCAAGCAGGGCCGTCGCCGCTCCCAGCGCGTAGCCCGCAGCGGACCAGACAGGCTGCAAGGCGGTCGGACGTACGCCGCGGCGTGCCATCAGGGCATCGAATTCGGCCCGATGGCCCGCTTCCTGGTCCGCCATCGCGCGGATTTCGCCCGAATGCGGCGCGCGGTCGCCCATTACCGCCAGTTGCCCGGCATAAATGCGCGTGGCGCCAAATTCGCCCGCCTGGTCGACCCGGATCATTGCTTCACGATCAGTCATGCACGCCGTCCTTTCGCCAGTAGCCCGAAAATCACCGCGGCCGAGCTAATCGAGATGATCGCGTTGAACCCGGCGAGCGAAATCCCGGCGAGCGTCCACTGCGCCACGTCGCAGCGCACCAGCGGCGCGTTCATAATCGCTTCCAGCGGATCGCCGCCCGACGCATCGAAGTTGGTCGAGCAGGTCGTGAACCCTTCCCACCAGCCGTATTCGACGCCGGCATGGAACGCACCGATCAGCCCGGCAACAAGGATCGCAATTCCCGCCAGAGCAATCCAGGGCACGCGCGGCCGCACCATGGTCGATACCAACGCCAGCCCCAGGGCCGCGAAGTGCCCGTAACGCTGCCACCAGCACATTTCGCACGGATAGAGCCCAAACCCATATTGCGAGAGGTAAGCGCCCGCCAGCAACAACGCCGGCACGCCCAGTGCCAGCCGCTGCGCTAGCTGATGCGCCAGCTGATGCGATGGGAACAAAGACGGGGAATGGGCCACCTTGGTCAATTACGCGCGGCGACAACTGTCCCGCCAGTGCGGCGCAAGGTCCTGAGCGCGTAATCGAGCTGGAAGTCGGTCACACCCTGTTGCTCAAGCTGGGCAGCCGTGAGCTGGAAGCGCGGATCCTCGCGGTGATCGGCTTCGAGCGCCTGGTCTTCAAGATCGACTTCGTTGACCAGGTGGCCGCGCAGATCGCTTTCGCGCAGGGCGAACTGCTGGCGCCGGGCGGCATCGGGATCGCTCAACTGCGGCACGCGGATGTCGGGCGCGATGCCGCCTTCCTGCACCGAGCGGCCCGACGGCGTGTAATAGCGCGCGGTGGTGAGCTTGAGGGCCGAATCGCGGGTCAACGGCAGCAGCGTTTGGACACTGCCCTTGCCGAAGCTGCGTTCACCCATGATCAGCGCGCGATGCTGGTCCTGCAGCGCCCCGGCCACGATCTCGCTCGCCGAAGCCGACCCGGCATCGATCAGGACGACAATCGGCACGCCAGCGGCGGCATCGCCGCGATAGACGCTTTCAGCCTCGTAGTAGATCGAATCGCGCGGGTTGCGGCCGCGCTGCGAGACGATCTGCCCGTCGGTCAGGAACAGGTCGCTCAGGGCCACTGCCTCATCCAGCGAACCGCCGGGATTTTTGCGCATATCGAGCACCAGTCCGGTCAGGCGTCCGCCGGCCTGCTGCCGCAGCGCTGTCAGTGCCGCATTGACGTCGGTCCCGACATCGCGGCTGAACTCGTTGACGCTGATGTAACCGACTTTGCCGTCCTTGAGCTCGTAAGTCACCGGCTCCAGTTCGATCACGCCGCGCGTCACGGTCACATCGAAGGGCTCGTCGCGGCCCGGGCGGAAGATCGACAACCTGATGGGGCTGCCCGACGGACCCCGCATCTGCTTGACCGCTTCGTCCAGCTCCAGTCCGTAGATCAGCTTGCCGTCGATGTGGGTGATGTAATCGCCCGCCTTGATCCCCGCCTTGTCGGCCGGGCTGCCCTTGAACGGGGAAACCACCTTCACGGCGCCGTCATCCATCTGCACCGAAATGCCGAGGCCCTGGTAATTGCCATCGATCATGGTTTCGAGCCGCTCGAGCGCAGCCCCGTCAAGATAAGCCGAATGCGGATCGAGCGCGGCGAGCATTCCGTCGATCGCACCGCGAATCAGCACTTCGTCATCAACCGGCTCGACATAGCTGGTCTTGATCCGCTGGTAGGTCGCGAACAGCTTGGCGAATTCGGGCGAAGTGCGGCTTTCGACCTGGGCGAACACCGCCGTCGTGGCCGGCAGCAAGGCAACGGCGGTGAGCAAGGCGGCGGCGCGAACCGATTGGGCAAGCTTCATGAATCGTGTCCCTTGGATTTGCGCCAATCTATCGTGCCCGGCGGCTTAATGCCAGATTAGGCGTTCAACGCGCGAAATTACCCGACAAACCGCAACGGATTGACCGCTTCGCCGCCGTGACGCAGCTCAAGCGTGATTTCCGGTACCGCTTGCGCGGCGACTCCGAGCGGGGCCCCGGCAACAAGCTGGTCGCCGACCGCAACATCGGTCCGCGCGAGCCCGGTGACGAGGCTGGTCCAGCCGCCCGGATGCTCGACGATCACGATCCGGCCATAGCCGCGATAGGTGCCGGCAAACGCCACGCGCCCGGCCGCCGGAGCCACGACCATCGCGCCGGCCCGGGGGGCCAGGGTCAGGCCGCGGCTAGGCTCGGCTCCCGGCGCGCTGTCGGAGCGGGCACCAAATCCGGCAATCGTGCGGCCAGTCACAGGAAGCAGGTAGGGCGCAGGCGGCGCGCTGGCGGCGGCGGGCGGGGTGGTTTCGGGCGGTATCGCGGCAAGCCCGGCTTGCTCGGGCCGCGCCGGGCGCAGGATCGGGCCCGGCAGCGCCGCGAGCTGCGTGCGCAAGTCGCCGGCACGGTCGAGTTCGGACACCAGTGCGTTGAGGTCACGCGCCTGCTCGCCGAGGGCCAAGGCCCGTTCCGCCTCGCGCGTGGCGGAACCGTTGGCCTGGCTGACCGCGAGCCGCTGGCGGGTCTCGAGCGCGGCCAGTTCCTGTCGCCGGGCGGTGAGGTCGGCTTGTTGGGAACGAAGTTCGCGCGTTGCCGCCAGCGCCGCTTCGCCCAGCCGCCTGCTTTGTGCGAGGCGGTTTCGCAAGCCACCGGTACGCGCCTGGATTTGCGGGACGGCGCTATCGAGCATGGCGCGCAGATGGACCACATCGCTGACCGATCCGGGCCGCAATACCGACAGGATCAACGGGCGGCGCGAGAGTTGCTGCAGCGCGCCGGTCAGGTGGACGATCGGTTGCTGCTCGCGTCCGAGCTGTTCCCGCAAGGCGGCGTGCTCGCGCTGGGCGAGTGAGAGCCGGGCTTCGGCCGCCGCCAGCCCCGCTTCGGCCTGCTGGATACTGGCCGCGAGCACGGCGCCTTGCCGCGCGGTTTTATCGGCGGCATCGCGCGACGCCGCCGCCCCGCGCTCCAGCCAGGCGCGGCGCGCGGCGGCCTGGCGGCTGGCAGCGAGCGCCTCGTGTAAGTCCGCGCGGGTTTCGGCCATCGTCCTGCCGGGCGCGCCCGGCGCGGCCCGCTGCGCCTCGACAGCAGTCGCGCAAAAGGCCGCAAGTGCCAGCGCCGCTGTGAGTACGGAGAAACCGTTGGTCATGCGCTAGCCTGACCGGTGATACGGGTGGCCGGCGACGATGCTGGTCGCGCGGAACAGTTGTTCGACCAGCATGGCCCGGGCCAGCAGGTGCGGCCAGGTGGCGTGGCCGAAGGCGAGCAACCGGTCGGCACCGTCGCGGTCGGCGCGGTCATGTCCATCTGCCGGGCCGAGCACGAAGCGCGTTTCACGAATGCCGCCGTCGCGCCACGTGCTCAGCAGTTCGGCCAGTTCTTGCGACGACATTTGCGAGCCGCGCTCATCCAGCAGGATGGTGCGGTAGGGGGTGACCGGATCGGCCACCCGGCCGCCGGTTTCGGGCAATTCGGTAATCCGAAAGGACCAGGAAATGCGTTTTTGGTAACGCGCGACAAGCTCTGCTTCGGGCGAGCGGCCGATCTTTCCGCGAGCAATGACGTGAAGCAACATGGACGACCCTTAGCCGCCCCTGCGCGCCAAAGGAATCCTAGGCTGTGCCAGTAGCCACGGCGCCGTCTTCACCGAAGCCCCACATCCGCTCGAGGTTGTAGAAACTGCGCACTTCGGGGCGGAACAAGTGAACCACCACGTCGCCTGCGTCGAGCAGCACCCAGTCGGCAGCGGGCAAGCCTTCGATGCGCGGATTGCCGTGGCCTTCCTTCTTCAGTCGCTCGGCGATCTTGCTGGCCATGGCAGCAACCTGCCGCGTCGACCGGCCCGAAGCGATGACCATGTAATCGGCGATGCTCGATTTCCCGCCGAGGGGAATCGAGACAACGTCCTGCGCCTGGTCTTCGTCCAGCTGGTGCATCACCAGCTCATGGATCGAATCGCTTTCTGGTTTGGTCGAATGCAGCATGTCAGTCATGGGCACGATGGTCGAAATGCCGGTTGGTTCCGGCCGGGCTTGCGCCCCATTGGCTTCGAGGGTCATCGTTACGGGTCATGCTCCTCAATGGGGAATGGACGATCATGAAGGCACGCGTGAGCGGCGCCTCATGCGCCCCCCACTGTGACAGGATCGTGAATTGGGGAATGCGTCACTCCGTCCCTGGGCATCGTTCCGGCAAACCGGCGGGCCCAATTCGGATCCGCCCGGCGCATGGAATTGGCCGAGCGCGGATCAGGGTCGAAACGCAGTTCAATCAGCGCAGGTGCGCTCCATTCACCCCGGTTGCGAAATCGGGCAGCGGACAACCGGTGACGCCGCAGCCAAGCCATCGCGGGGCTCGCGAGGGCACGCCGATCATAGCCGGGACGGGCAATTACCGCAATCGGCATCTCGCGGGCGATCGCGCGCCAGTCCTTCCACAGATGGAACTGGGCGAGATTGTCAGCCCCCATCAGCCACACAAACCGGCGCTGCGGATAGCGCCGCTTGAGCGCGCGCAGGGTGTCGATCGTGTAGCGCGTGCCCAGTGCGCGCTCGATCGCGGTGACGCGGATAGGCGCGCGCCGGGCCTTGGCCTGCGCCGAGCGAACCCGCGCCGAAAGCGGGGCCATGCCCGCGCTGGGCTTGAGCGGATTGCCCGGCGACACCAGCCACCAGGCTTCGTCCAGGCCGAGCGCCTCGATCGCGAACAGCGTAATCGCGCGGTGTCCTCCGTGCGCGGGGTTAAAGCTGCCGCCGAGAAGGCCGGTCAGCGTCACTTGGGCAGGCGGCGCTCGGACACCCTGCTGCTGACGTAGCCGCCCTGCATCTGGAACATCCAGCCGGGATACTCGCGCGGCAGGGCGCTCAGCCCATCGAGTTGTTCGAGTTCGGCGGCTTCCAGTTCCACATCGCACGAGGCCAGGTTGTCGGCCAGCTGGTCAGCCCGTTTGGCGCCGATGATCACCGTCGAGACGACTGGCTGGTAGAGCAGCCAGGCGAGCGCAATCTGCGCCACCGACACCCCGCGCTTCTCGGCCATGCCCTGCATCTTCGCGACCAGCGGCACCGTGCGCCGCAGGTCGACGGGCGGGAAGTCGAAGCTGGCCCGGCGGCCTTCACCCTCATGCCCCTCGTCGGTGAAGTTGTATTTCCCGCTGAGCAGGCCGCCGGCCAGCGGTGACCAGACCATCAGGCCCAGCCCTTCGGAAAGCAGCATCGGTGCCAACTCGCGCTCCAGGTCGCGCCTGGCAACGGTGTAATACGCCTGCAGCGAGGCGAATTTGGCGAACCCGCGGCGCTCGGAGATGCCGAGCGCCTTGGCGTTCTGCCACGCGGCCCAGTTGGATACGCCGATGTACCGCGCGCGGCCGGAACGGACGATGTCGTTGAGCGCTTCGAGCGCCTCTTCCATCGGTGTAACAGGGTCCCACCCGTGGATCTGGTACAGATCGACGTAATCGAGCCCGAGCCGGTCGAGGCTGGCATCGATCTGGTCGAGGAGGTGCTTGCGCCCAATGCCCGAATCGTTCTTGCCTTCGCCCATCGCGCCCATCGCCTTGGTCGCGACGATCACTTCGGAGCGGCCGACGCCCAGCGCCTTGAGCGCGCCGCCGACGAATTCTTCCGATTGCCCGGTGGTGTAGACATTGGCGGTGTCGATGAAGTTGATCCCGCCATCCATCGCCTGCTTGACCAGCGCGGTGGAGGCATCCTGGTCGAGCCCGCCAATCGTGCCAAAGCGGCCGGGCTTGGTGCCAAAGGTCATCGCCCCGAGGCACAGCTCGGAAACGATCAGGCCGGTCTGGCCAAACTTGTTGTAGCGCACGGGGGGAATCTCCTGTTCGCGCCCGCTCTAGACGCCTCGGAGGTCAGGCTTCAAGCGTGCGCTTCAGGCGCGGGCTTCGCCGTGGCCGCGCACTTGCCATTTGTACGTGGTCAGCCCTTCGAGCGCGACCGGACCACGCGCGTGGAGCCGCCCGGTGGCAATGCCGATCTCCGCCCCAAGGCCAAACTCGCCGCCGTCGGCAAACTGGGTGCTGGCATTGACCATCACGATCGCACTGTCGACTTCGGCGAGGAAGCGTTCCGCCACGGCCGCATCGCCGGTCACGATCGCGTCGGTATGGCCCGACGAGTGCGTTGCGATGTGGCCGAGCGCCGCGTCGAGCCCGTCAACTACCGCCACCGACAGGATCGCGTCCAGGTATTCACAGTCCCAGTCATTCGCCGAAGCCGGCTTGATCCGCACATCGATCGCCTGTGCCCGCGCATCCCCGCGCAGTTCACACCCGGCATCGAGTAGCGCGCCGACCACTTGCGCCGACGCGGGGAATGACGCGTCGAGCAGAAGGGTTTCCATCGCCCCGCAAACACCGGTCCGGCGCATCTTGGCGTTGAGCGCCAGCGTGGTCGCCATGTCCGGCACCGCTGCCGCGTGAATGTAGGTGTGGCAGATGCCGTCGAGGTGAGCGAGCACAGGCACGCGCGCGTCGTTCTGCACCCGCGCCACCAGCCCCTTGCCGCCGCGCGGGACGATCATGTCGATCAACCCTGCCGCACGCAGCATCGCGCCCACCGCCTCGCGGTCTTGTGTCGGCATGAGCTGGATCGCCTCTGCCGGGACACCCGCTTCGGCGAGCCCTTCGAGCAGCGCGGCGTGGATCGCGCGATTGGAGTGGACCGCTTCGCTGCCCCCGCGCAAAAGCACCGCGTTACCGCTGCGCAGGCACAGCGCCGCCGCGTCCGCGGTGACGTTGGGGCGGCTTTCGTAGATGATCCCGATCAGCCCGATGGGAATGCGGATGCGCGACAACTCGAGCCCGCTCGGGGCCGTGCTGCGATCGATCACCTGTCCGACCGGATCGGGATGCGCGGCGACTGCCTCGAGCGCGGCTGCCATCGCTTCCAGCCGAGGCGCGTCAAGTCGCAGCCGATCAAGCAGGGCGCCGGTCAGTCCGTTAGCCTCGCCAGCCGCAATATCGCGCGCATTGGCCGTGAGAATGGGATCGCTCGCGGCGCGAAGCGCGCGGGCAGCGGCGCGCAAGGCGGCGGCCTTGTCGGCATCGCCCATCCGCGCGAGCGCACGCTGCGCGATGCGCCCCGCCCGGGCGAGGCTAGCGACCATGGCGTCATGATCGACATCGGGTTGCGGCTGGCTCGACATGGCGCGCGCTTTATCACCCGCGCCCGGCCCTGTCAGGCGTAAACTGGGAACGAAGAGATTCGTCAAATCGCCGTTGGTTCCCAACCCAGAAAAATAAATCGGCACAATTGGTTCGACTCGTCCCGATTCAGTTTCACCTCGCCCCAAAGGTTAATTTTGTGATTCGACTCAAAGGGTCGGCGGGGTCTAGCGAAGCTCTCGAAAAGCTTGGGCGGGATAACGGGGTCGACTTGAAAAACATAACCGTCGGCGGGGTCCAGGCCCGCCTGCGGAGCTGGTTTCCGGAGCGTGAATTTTTCATGCGCTCGCAGGGCCAGGTCCGTTTCATCACCATCACTTCGCGCATGCAGATTCTTGCTGCGAGCCTTGCCGTGGCGATCATCGCCGGGTGGGGCGGCGCGATGGGCGTGATCGCCATCAGTCAGTTCAATGCGAGCTCTCTGCTCAACCGCGAAGCCAAAGTGGCGAGCGCTGAAAGCCGGGTCGCTGCCTATCGCGGCGACATCGATCAGGTGGCGGACGACCTCAAGCGGCGGCAGGATTTCATCGAAGACGCGCTGCCGATGCTGCCCGATGACGTGCTGCCTGCCGAAACCGTTTCCAACAGCCGCGGTGAAGCCGAGAAGGCTGTTTCCAAGATCAGCGTCGCGATGCCCGAAGCGGGCCGCCTGGCCCGGATCGAAGCGCGCCAGCTGGCTTTTGTTGAAAACCTGACCCGCTATGCTGATCGCCGCGCCGCTATGGCACAAGGCGCTCTGCGCAAGCTGGGCCTCAACCCGGGCCAGATGCTGGCCTCGGCGCGCGAGGCGCAAGGTGGACCGTTTGAACGGCTTTCAAGCGATCACGACGGCTCGCTCGACCCGCGCTTCGAACGGCTCGCGCTCAGCCTGGGCCGGATGTCCGCGCTCGAAGACGGCCTCAACGGCGTGCCACAAGTCATGCCGGCGGATATGCGGATGATTTCTTCGGGTTTCGGCTATCGCAGCGATCCGTTCAACGGTCATGTCGCGATGCACGCCGGGCTCGACTTTCGCGGTCCGATCGGATCGCCGATCCACGCCGCGGCCGATGGCCGTGTATCCTTCGTCGGCATGCGCAACGGCTACGGCAAAGTGATCGAGATTACCCACGGTAACGGGTTGTTGACGCGCTATGCTCACATGTCGGCGTGGAAGGCCCGTGTCGGCCAGCAAGTGGAGGCGGGCGATGTGATCGGCGCTATTGGCAGCACCGGACGCTCGACCGGCCCGCACTTGCATTTCGAAGTGCGCATCGACGGCCGCGCCGTTAATCCACGCCCCTTCCTGGAGGCTGCTCCCCATGTTCTCAAAGAAGCCCGAGCCGACGTTTCCGAACTCGGCACCCAGACCGCAGGTGCGGCCCGTGGCTAACAACGGCTCCACTTTCTCGGTGATCGGTTCGGACGTCACCATCAAGGGCAACATCGAAGCCTCGGTTGACCTGCATGTCGACGGCGCGATCGAAGGCGACCTGGTCTGCGCTTCGCTGGTGCAGGGCGAATCGAGCCGCATCGAAGGCGGCATCACGGCCGAGACCGCGCGCCTCGCCGGTGTCGTCAAAGGCACTATCAACGCCCGCGAACTGATCATCCTGAAGAGCGCGCGGATCGATGGCGACGTGCAATATGATACGCTCACGATCGAACACGGCGCCACGGTCGAGGGCCGATTCGCTCCCAAGGGAGCCAAGCGCGCCAGCACTCCAGCCGCCAAGACTGCCGGCCCGATGCTTGATCTTGCCGCAGACGACGAACAACGGCTTACGCTCGCCAGTTAAGCGTTGGCTTGAGGCATGAAAAGGGGCCGGACTCACCAGAGTCCGGCCCCTTTTCATTGGCTTTTTGTGGGCCGGGTCAGACTTCGCCGGTGGCTTCCGCTGCGCGTTTGGCGACGAGCCATGCTTCGGCCTCTGCTTCCTGCGCCGCTTCGACAGCTATCTTGGCCGATGCGTCACGCTCGGCGCGCAGTTCTTCGATCAGCTTGGCGCGATCGTCGCGCGTCTCGGCGATCACTTGCTCGGCGTCTTCCACGTGCCCGGCGCGCTTGGCGGCCTTGGCGACCGCTGCGTCGAGCTCACGCTGCGAACACAGGCCCAGCGTTACCGGGTCTTTCGCCTGGATGTTCTGGATGTTCCAGTGGCTGCGCTCGCGAATCGCGCTGATGGTGTTGCGGGTTGTGCCGATCAGCTTGCCGATCTGGGCATCGGAGATTTCCGGATGCGCGCGCAGGATCCAGGCGATCCCGTCGGGCTTGTCCTGCCGCTTTGAAACCGGCGTGTAGCGCGGCCCCTTGGTGCGGCTGACATCGACCGGAGCGCGCTGCATCTGCAAGCGGTACTCTGGGTCGGCCTGGCCCTTTTCGATTTCGGCATGGCTCAGCTCGCCCGAATGAACGGGATCGCGGCCGGTGTACTTGGAGCTCGCCAGGTCGTCGGCCATGGCCTGCACTTCGAGAATGTGCAGACCGCAGAATTCCGAAATCTGTTCGAAACCGAGGGCGGTGTTGTCGACCAGCCAGGAGGCAGTCGCATGGGGCATCAGGGGAGTGGGCTGGGCCACGATGTCTCTCCGGTAAAAATAGAAGGGCCGCCCCTTTCGGAGCGGCCGTTGCGCTTGCGATGTAGGCCCCTTGCCGCAAAACGGCAAGCGCTCTCGCGGTAAATCAGGCGGCTCGCAATTCCGGCTCGAATGTCGAAGGGTCTTCGGGCATCAACGCAGCGAGAAACTGGTCGGTGCTGGTCTCCCAGCTGAAGCTGCGACCGTGCGCCAGGCAATCGTCGCGTTTCAGTTGTAGGGCCCCGGCGATCGCCTCGTCAAGCGAATGCGCCATGCACCCGCTTCCGGGCGACAGCACGTCGAGCGGGCCGGGCACCGGCAAGGCGGCGACAGGGGTCCCGCAAGCCAGCGCTTCGATCATCACCAGGCCGAAGGTGTCGGTCTTGCTGGGGAACACAAACACATCAGCCCCGGCGTAGCACGCCGCGAGTGCCTGCCCGCTCTGGCGGCCGAGGAAATGCACCTCGGGAAACGCGGCCAGCAGCCGCGCCAGGGCCGGTCCATCACCAACCACGACCCTGGAACCGGGATGGGTTGAGCTGAGAAACGCCTCGATGTTCTTTTCGACCGCGACCCGGCCGACATAGAGCTGGATCGGGCGCGGCAGCGTGAAGAACAAGTCCGGCGGAACGACTTCGGGCCGGAACTGGCCAAGATCAACGCCGCGGCTCCACGCGCGCAAATTCTTGAAGCCCTGTGCCGAGAGCTGGTCGCGAACGGTCTGGGTGGCGACCATGACACCGCTCGACGGTGCATGGAAGCGGCGCAAATAGGGCCAGAACACGCTCGCCGGCAGGCCCGTGCGCCGGGCAAGATATTCGGGAAACTGGGTGTGGTAGGCGGTGGTGAACTGCCGGCTGTGGGCAAGGCACCAGTTGCGGGCTGCCCAGCCGAGCGGCCCCTCGGTGGCAATATGAATCGCCTCGGGCGCAAACCGGGCGAGTTGCTCACCCATTGCCGACGAGCCGGCCAGCGCGAGGCGGATTTCAGGGTAACTCGGGCAGGGCACGGAGCGAAATTTGCCCGGTGAAATCACTTCGACTTCGTGGCCTCGCCGAACCAGCTCCTCGGTTACGGCGCCAAGCGTCCGGACCACCCCGTTGACTTGCGGCGCCCAGGCATCGGTGACGAGTGCGATCCGAACTGGGGTCAAGCCGCGCAGGCCATGGCCTCGCCCGAAACCGCGAGCGCGGCGAGCGCATTGCGGCGAGCGATTTCCTCGTGCCAATGGAGGATCTCCATGCGGCCATCGAAATGTTCGACCAGCGCGGTGCAGCCTTCAACCCAATCGCCGTCGTTGTAATATTCCACGCCGTCGAACTCCCTCATTTCAGCTGTATGAATGTGGCCGCAGACGACCCCGTCGACCTTGCGCGCAGCGGCCGCGCGGGCGACCACTTCCTCATAGCGATAGATGAATTCGACCGCGTTCTTCACCTTGTGCTTGGCGATCTTGCTGAGCGACCAATAGGGTAGGCCGAACCTCTGGCGGACCACGGTGACCCAGCGGCTGAGGCCCATCAGGACGAGGTAAAGCGCGTCGCCGATCACCGCGAGCCAGCGGTGCGCGAGCATGACCCCATCGAACTCGTCACCGTGGATGACCATCAGGCGCCGACCGTCCGCCGTCTGGTGGAAGGCGGCCCGGCGGATTTCGACACCGCCAAAATTGAGCCCGGAGAACTGGCGAAACATCTCGTCGTGATTGCCGGGGATATAGACGATCCGGGTACCGCGCTTGGCGCGCTTGAGAATGCGCCAGACGATGTCGTTGTGGGTGGCGGGCCAGTAGAACTTCTTCTTCAGCCGCCAGCCGTCGACGATGTCGCCGACCAGGTACATCGTTTCGCTGTCGGTGGAATCGAGAAAGTCGATCAGCGCCTCGGCATTGCAGCCCTTGGTGCCGAGGTGGATATCGCTGATCCAGATCGTCCGAAAACGCTGCCTGCCTTCAGCCGAAGGTTCGGCGACGGCCGGTTCCTGGATGGTGTCGAACAATCGAAACGGCGTGACCGGGCCGCCTCCATTCCCGACCGCGCCCGCGAGATAGGCTTCCAGCATCGGCCCTGATCCTTGTACCGCCCCTACTGGTTACAGGCCTATGGGCGAGGATTGTGACAGCCGAATCGCAGTTTGGAGTCAGTTTGGCGACTGTGTGACGGGTCCGGGTCAGTCCCGAGTCAGGTCGTCCAGGGCGATGGCATGTTGTAGGGAACGGTGATGAACACCGCTTCGACGCCGGCGATCTTGCCGCCTTCGATCTTGAACATCTCCATCAG
>JBDSDZ010000096.1:0-2630 GCA_039920345.1 Croceibacterium sp. | reverse complement strand
TTGTGGCCACCGGCGGCACGCAGCGGTACCTCGAAGACGCGGGTGTGCCGGTCGAACGGGTCAATAAGGTGGCCGAGGGCCGGCCGCACATCGTTGACCGGATCATCGACGGCGAGATCGCGCTGATATTCAACACCACCGAGGGCTGGCAGAGCCATAAGGACAGCCAGTCGATCCGCGCTTCGGCGCTGCAAAAGAAGATTCCGTACTACACCACGGCGGCCGCATCAGCGGCCACAGCCCAGGCAATTGCCTCGGTCCGGGCGAGCGAACTTGAAGTGCGCTCGTTGCAGGACTATTACGGCTGAAACATAATAAACCCTCCCCACATTCGAAGGTCGTTGCCCCGCCACCCATCAGGACCGGGCGGGCAAGGAAACCTTTGACGGGACGCTAAGAAGGCAGGGAATTTAATGGAACGTGTGCCGATGCTGGCGGAAGGCTACGAGAAGCTGACCGCCAACTTGCAGATCCTGCGCAAGGAACGCCCCAAGATCGTTGACGCGATCGAGGAAGCGCGCGCGCACGGCGATTTGTCAGAGAACGCCGAATACCACGCCGCCAAGGAACGCCAGGGCCAGGTTGAGGCGATGATTGCCGATATCGAAGACCGCGTGACCCGCGCCCAGATCATCGATCCGACCATGCTGTCGGGCGACAAGGTCGTGTTCGGTTGCACCATCACGGTGCTCGACGAAGATGAAAAGATGCAGCGCTACCAGATCGTCGGTCAGACCGAGGCCGATGTTCGCGAGGGGCGTATTTCCTACGATTCCCCGCTCGGCCGCGCCTTGATCGGCAAGCAGGTGGAAGAGGAAGTGGAAGTGACCGTGCCTTCGGGCGACCGGTTCTACCTGGTCAAGAAGATCGAATTCATCTGACGTTTACGCACCTGGCAGCTCGGGCTCGAGCAGCCGGTGCAGGTGGACGATGACGTAGCGCATCTCGGCGTCGTCGACCGTGCGCTGCGCCTGGCCGCGCCACGCCTCTTCCGCAGCCGCGTAGTTCGGAAACACGCCCACGATATCGATGGCATTGAGATCCTGGAATTCGAGCGTCTGGGGGTCGGTTACCCGGCCTCCCATCACCAGATGCAGGAGCTGCTTGGCCATCGATTTCCCTTTGCGTAGCTGGACCGGTTTCAACCGATCCCATACCGCAATCGGGTTTTGCTGCAAGTGCGAAGGGTCAATTGAACCGGTCGCGGAGCACCTTGCCGAAGCGCTTGCCGGCATCGCGGCCCACGTCGCGCGCGGTTTCGCTCAAATCGCCGGCCAGGCCCGCTGCTTCTCGCCCGACCACGCGCGCGCTCTGCCCGAAATCGGCCGCCCGGCTCATCGCTTCCTTGCTTGCGCTGCGTGCCGTGCCGCCGAGCGTTTCGCTCAGGCCTTCGAGCTTCACAGCGCCCGTGCGTCCGGCTTCTTCGGCCGTTTCCATGGCCTGCTGGGCGAAGGCGAGCGCCAGTTCGGTGCCAATCGCTGCAAACCCCGCCGCGCGGCTGCCAAGCTGGGCCCCCAGCTTGCGCGTCGGCGAACGCTTGAACAATCCGCTGACCAACACGCCGATGGCGAGGCCGCCGGCGATCGTGGCGATCGGATGTTCCTTGGCAAAGGCGGCGAACTTGTCTTTCGCCTCAATCGCGCGCTCTCCGGCACGGTCGACCATGGTGGTGCGGCCGCGATCCTGGTTGCGCTGCTGTCCGGCGGCGACTTTCTTCTTGAGCTGGGTGCGCTTGGCTTCGGTCATCGGGTGGGCCTTCTCAAAGGGGTCAATCTCTTACCGAACGACCGCGAGCGTCACCCGGTTCCGCATCATCATCGTCGTCGCCCAGTAAATGGTGCACCCCATCCATGATGGGCCCGCGCGCGAACCACAGCACGACGGCGGCGAGGGCGGCCGCGACTTTGCCTTTGTTCTCCTCGGCATAGTCGATGGAATCGTCGAGCATCTCGCGTGTGCCGTCGCCCAGCCGATCCGCCACGCGCGCACCGAGGCCTTTTTCCTTGAGGTCGGTGCGGATGAACCCGAGATCGGCCTTGAACAGGTCCAGCGCGGCATCGCGCAGCGCCTGGTCCTCGATCAGCCGTCGCTTGAGTTCGCTCATGCATCCCTCTTGGGGCCAGTGTCGATGGCTGACATCAGCCGGTTCCAGCGCCGCCCCGCGGTGCGGATGCACAGCACTGCGCCGGCCAGCATCAGGCCGACAACGATCGCACTTGCGCCCCACGCCGTAAGAAGAGGTGTCAGCGCGATGATCAAACCAACCGTGAGGCCGATCAAGGCGAGGAAACCAAACCCGGCCGCGATAATGGCGAAAACGACCGCGCCCTTGACTCCGTCCGCGACATAGGCTGCGCGGGTCTTCTGGTAGGTCAGTTCGGCTTCGAGGTAGGTTTTGCCGTCATCGATCAGCGCCTCGAAATCCTCAACCAACGAGCGCCGGGTGAGCTCGCTGGCGGGGAATTCGGAGACGGATTCGTCGGGCAAGTCGAGGTCGCTCTGCGCTGGCGGAGCGATCAGTTCGTCCTCGGGCAGGTTCACCGACGGAAGAGGCGGGCCAGGAAGAAGCCCGCCAGTGCGGCCAGGCCAACCGCGGCACCGGGGCTCTTGCGCACCATCTGGCGCGCATC
>JBDSDZ010000095.1:0-5875 GCA_039920345.1 Croceibacterium sp. | reverse complement strand
ACTTCCGAACTCGAAATCGTGCCCGTTGGCCATGTCGACGAAGTGCTGCGCCGTGCGTTGGTTTCGGCGCCTGAGCCGATCGTTTGGACCGAAGCGGACGACCTGGCGAGCCAGCCAGGGCATCCGGCAAACGAGAGCGGGTCAGCAACTACCGCGCATTAATCGGGCGGCCGTTGCTGCACTGCAGCGACTCGGCCGTGCGTTGACCTGGAGAGCACGCCTCAGTCTGGGTGCTTTCGCGCGGTTTGGCCGCGCAGAGCTTCAATCGACTTGAAAAAGTTCGCAATTGCGCGGCGCCGGAAGGCTTTGCCCTTGCCAGCGGAGTCAAAACTCGCTCAATTCTGGCCATCGCGAGACGATTCAAATTGACGCATTGATGAGACAAAATGAGGGGGTTCTTCCGGACATGAACAAGAACGAACTGATCGGCGCTGTCGCGGATGCCAGCGGCCTGTCGCGCAACGATGCGACCAAGGCCGTCGAAGGCGTGTTCGATACGATCACCGGCACGTTGTCGAAAGGCGACGAAGTGCGCCTGGTTGGCTTCGGCACGTTTTCGGTTGCCAAGCGCAAGGCATCGACCGGTCGCAATCCGCGTACGGGGCAGCCGATGACGATCAAGGCGTCGACCCAGCCGAAGTTCAAGGCTGGCAAGGGTCTGAAGGATTCGTGCAACTGATTGGCTGAATTACCGGCCGATGAAGGCGGCTGGTGATTGAAAAGAGCGCGCCCGCGTGATGCGGGGTGCGGCCCTTTCTGCGCCGTTTGCCGTCAGGTGCGCGTAGCGACCGCGTAGAGCGCAATCGCCGCAGCGTTGGAGATGTTGAGGCTTTCCATCGCCTCGCTGATCGGCAACCGCGCCAGCGCGTCGCAATGCGCAGTGACGTTGTGCCGCATGCCTTCGCCCTCGGCGCCCAGGACCAGCGCGACAGGCCCGGCGGGCAGCGCTTCGGCCAGCGTTGCGGTTGCTTCACCCGCCAACCCGATGCGCCAGTAGCCCGCTTCAGCGATGTCATCGAGCGCGCGGGCAAGGTTGACCACACGGACCCATGGCACGATTTCGAGCGCGCCGGAGGCGGCCTTGCCGATGACGCCGCCTTCGGGCGGGGCATGGCGGTCTTGCGTTATCAGGGCGGCCGCACCGAACGCCGCCGCCGACCTCAGCACGGCGCCGACATTGTGCGGATCGGTCACCTGGTCGAGCACCACGATCGGACGCGCGGGATCGCCGCCCAGCACATCATCGAGGAACAGATCTTCCAGCGGATCGCATTCGAGCACCAGACCCTGGTGCGGCGCGTCGCGCGCGACCAACCGGGCAAGATCGGCTACTTCGGCAAATTCGAGCGGGAAGTTGTCCGGCAGCTCGCCGTCGAGCGTGGCAAGGCCTTCGCGTGTCGCCCACAGCTTGCGATGGCTGCGCTCGGGGTTCTTGAGCGCGGCTTCGACGGCGTGGCGCCCCCATAGCCGGACATGCCCCTGTGTGCCCCGGCCCGAACCGCGACCGCCCTGCATCCGGCCGGCACGGCCGCGCAGATTCTTCTTTTCATTCTTGTTGCTCATGGTCGCCGCCCTGTGCCAGCGCGGCCATTGACAGGCAAGCGCCGCTTCTCCATGGACCCGCGCACTCGGCCGGACGGCCCCTTCAGTGGGCTGCATTTCGCGGGTTCGCCCGCTTCCGGCTCAATCGGTGGACAGGTGGCCGAGTGGTTAAAGGCAGCAGACTGTAAATCTGCCCGTGCAAGCGTACGCTGGTTCGAATCCAGCCCTGTCCACCAGAGCCTCCCCCCGTGCGGCGCGTTTCGCAAAGGGTCTCCGGGTTTGGCTTGTGACCTTGCCACTCAGTCCCTAGATGAGCCTCTATGGCCGGAGAACTACTCGACAATAAGGGCCGCGGCGACGCGGAATGGCGTTGGCCGGCGATCCATCCCGAAGGACGTAAGTTCGGCCTCATAGCGGTCGGCATTTCGCTTGTTGTGCTGCTCCTTGGCTGGAGCTTTATCGGCTGGCCGCTGCTGGCGCTTTCTGGCGGGGTGTTTGCCTTCTTCCGCGATCCCCAGCGCGTGGTGCCCCAGGGCGACAACTTGATCTTGGCGCCGGCCGATGGCCTGGTCACGCTGATCCAGCAGGTCCTGCCCCCGCCCGAACTGCAGAGGCCAGACGGCAACGGTTCGCCGGGCCTTGGCACCGAACCGGTTTCGCGAATTTCGATTTTCATGTCGGTATTCGATGTCCACATCAATCGCGCGCCGGTGGGCGGCACCGTGCGGCGGGTGGTCTATATCCCCGGCAAGTTCCTCAACGCCGACCTAGACAAGGCGAGCGAAGAGAACGAACGCCAGCACATCCTGATCGAACAGTCGGATGGCCGGGTGATCGGCTGCACCCAGATCGCCGGGCTCGTCGCACGGCGGATTGTGCCGTTCATCAAGCCGGGTGACATCGTCGCCGTCGGCCAGCGGATCGGCCTCATTCGCTTCGGCAGCCGGGTCGATGTGTACTTGCCGCAGGGAACCGATCCCAAGATCCTGCTGGGACAGAAGATCATCGCTGGTGAGACCGTCCTTGCCGAACTGGGGCAGGAACGGCTGCTCGAAGGTGTCATGCAGTGACCGATCTGCTGGGCGAAGATGACAACCAGCCGCTCTCGGGTGCGGCCTGGCTGGGCCCGAAGGCGAGCGAGCACGAAATTACGCTGGAGCAATCGCCGCCGATGCGGGGGCTGACCCTGCGCGCCGTGCTGCCAAACGCGATTACTGCTGCCGCGCTATGTTCGGGCCTCACTGGCATCCGCTTTGCGATCAACGACAATTGGGCAATGGCCCTGTTCGCGATCATCCTCGCCGGGTTGCTCGACGGCATCGACGGGCGCATTGCCCGCTTGCTCAAGGCGCAGTCGCGTTTCGGGGCTGAGCTCGACAGTCTGGCCGATTCGCTCAGCTTCGGGATGGCCCCGGCGCTGGTGATTTACCTCTGGTCGCTGCACATGCTGCCCCGGTTCGGCTGGTTCGCCTCGCTCGCCTTTGCGATCTGTTGTGCGCTGCGCCTCGCCCGGTTCAACGCGCAGATCGATGTTGAGGAACAGCCGCACAAATCGGTTGGCTTCTTGACCGGGGTTCCCGCACCCGTCGGGGCGGGGCTGGCGTTCCTGCCGATGTTCCTGTGGATCGCGACGGGCGAGGCGATCTTCCGCAACCCGATCATCGTTGCGCTGTGGGTCGCAGCGATGGCGGTGCTGCTGATTTCCAACCTGGCGACGTTTAGCTGGACCTCGATCCGCCCCCGCCGCAGCATCCGGCTCGAAGCGATCGCGCTGTCGGGTATCTTGTTCGCTGCCTTGCTGACCGAGCCCTGGTGGACCCTGGCCGGGCTATGCGTGATCTACTTGGCGCTGATGCCTTATTCGGCGATTCGGTACGGCCGGATCAAGCAGCGGCGAGCCGCGGGCGCCTTGCCACAGGCTGCGGCTGACGACGCCGACTGACGCTGCGGGCAGGGCGGGCAGGGCGAGCGGTGCCTTGTGCGAGCTCTGCCATGATGGCCCGGGCCGACGCTGCGGCGCGAACCACCGACGCATGGATCGCCAGCAGGGCCGCGAAAGCAGCCAGGCCAAACAGCAGCGAGATGGCAATGGCGATCATCGTACCAACCTTTTCGAATGTTACCGCCGCAATGCGGGAGGTAGCCCTGACAAAAACACGTAAGGCGAAATTCGTTCCGCGTTGAGAGCGATGTTCACTATTTGTTCCTACAAGTCAAGCCCAATTTTCGCCTGGGCGTGCGAAATTGGTTCACTTGAGGGTGGATTTTGCCAGCAACCGCCGCTAAGGGCGCATCCGCCGAACCCACAGGATTCATCCGAATCCCTTGGCAACGTCGGCAAATTCACATGGCAGGCACTTCACACCGGTGCCGCGGCGGGATCTCCGCCGCCGTTCCCCGCCTGCCAGAGGTCTAACCGGAAAGGAATTACCTATGGCGGTACCCACCGTCTCAATGCAGCAATTGATCGAGGCTGGCGCCCACTTCGGTCACCAGACCCACCGCTGGAACCCGCGGATGAAGCCGTACATCTTCGGCGCCCGCAACGGGGTTCACATCATCGACCTGTCGCAGACCGTGCCGCTGTTCGCGCGCTCGCTCGAGTTCGTCGCATCGACCGTCCGTTCGGGCGGCAAGGTGCTGTTCGTCGGCACCAAGCGCCAGGCGCAGGAGCCGATTGCCCAGGCCGCGCGCGCTTGCGGCCAGCATTTCGTCAACCACCGCTGGCTCGGCGGCATGCTGACCAACTGGAAGACCATCTCGGGTTCGATCAAGCGCCTCAAGACGCTTGAAGAGCAGCTCTCGGGCGACACCGCCGGGCTGACCAAGAAGGAAGTCCTGCAGCTGACGCGTGAGCGCGACAAGCTCGAGCTGTCGCTCGGCGGTATCCGCGACATGGGCGGCATCCCGGACGTGATGTTCGTGATCGACGCCAACAAGGAAGAGCTGGCGATCAAGGAAGCCAACGTGCTCGGTATCCCGGTCGTCGCCGTGCTCGACACCAATGTCGATCCCAGCGGCATCGCCTTCCCGATCCCGGGCAACGATGACGCCAGCCGGGCCGTGCGCCTGTATTGCGACGCGATTGCCCAGGCGGCCACCACCGGCCGTACCGATGGCGTGGTTGATTCGGGGGCCGACATCGGCGCGCTCGACACGCCGCCGGAAGAAACCGCTGTGGCTGCCCCCGCAGCAGCGCCTGAACCGGCCGCTGAACCGGCTGCTGCTGAACCGGCTGCCGAAGCCGCTTCCGCCGAGGCCTGAGCGCCGATCTGCGATTGAATACTGGCGCGCCGGGCCCACCTTTCCCCCTTCGGCCCGGCGCCCATACTTACCAAGAGGACAAGACAATGGCTTACACAGCCGCTGACGTGAAGAATCTCCGCGAGAGTACTGGCGCCGGGATGATGGACTGCAAGAAAGCGCTCGACGACACCGCTGGCGATTTCGAAGCGGCCGTCGATTCGCTGAAAGCCAGGGGCCTTGCCGCCGCTGCCAAGAAGTCTAGCCGCACCGCGGCCGAGGGCCTCGTTGGCGTGGCCGTGGAAGGCACCAAGGGCGTTGCGGTCGAGGTTAACTCCGAGACCGACTTCGTGGCCAAGAACGAACAGTTCCAGGACTTCGTGCGCAACGCCACCAAAGCCGCGCTCGCGCTCGGCTCGGACGACATTGCCGCGCTCAAGGGCGCTGCCTATCCGGGCGGGGGCACGGTCGAGGAACAGCTGACCAACAATGTCGCCACCATCGGCGAGAACCAGCAGCTGCGCCGGATGAAGAGCGTTGCCGTGTCGCAGGGCATTATCGTGCCCTACATGCACAACGCGCAGGCCCCGAACCTCGGCAAGATCGGCGTGCTCGTCGCGCTTGAGAGCGCCGCGGGTGCCGACGTGCTCGAACCCCTCGGCAAGCAGCTGGCGATGCACATTGCCGCCGCCTTCCCGCAGGCGCTCGATGCCGACAGCCTCGATGCCGACGTGATCGCGCGCGAGCGCAAGGTCGCGGCCGACAAGGCTTCCGAAAGCGGCAAACCGGCTGACGTTCAGGCCAAGATGGTCGACGGCGCGGTGAAGAAGTTCGCCAAGGAAAACGCGCTCCTCAGCCAGCTGTTCGTGATCGACAACAAGACCCCGATCGCCGACGTCGTGGCGCAGGCGGGCAAGGCCGCGGGCACTACCATCGTGCTTAAGGACTATGTCCGCTTCCAGCTCGGCGAAGGCATCGAGAAGGAAGAAAGCGACTTCGCCGCCGAAGTGGCCGCCGCCGTCGCCGGCTAATCCTCGCGATCATCGATTTGAAGGAGGCCGTCGGACTTGGGTTCGGCGGCCTTTTTCGT
>JBDSDZ010000094.1:0-6254 GCA_039920345.1 Croceibacterium sp. | reverse complement strand
GTGCGACTGGCAGAACCGCGCGGCGTTCCACAGTTTGGTGGCGAAGTTGCGGTAGCCCTCGACGCGGCGCTCATCCATCTTGACGTCGCGGCCCTGGCTTTCCATCGCGGCCATGAAGAACCGCAGCGCATCGGCGCCGTAACGGTCGATCAGGCCGAGCGGATCGACCACGTTGCCCTTCGACTTGGACATCTTCGCCCCGTCCGCCGCGCGCACGAGGCCGTGGAGGTAGAGCCGCTTCCATGGCACTTCTCCGGTCAGGTGCATTCCCTGCATCGCCATCCGCGCGTCCCAGAAGAACAGGATGTCGAAGCCAGAGATGAGCACGTCATTGGGGTAATGGCGCGCGAGATCGTGGGTCTGCTCGGGCCAGCCGAGCGTGGCGGGCGGCGCGGCCAGTGTGGCGCTCGCCCCGATCCCGTTCGACTGGCAGAACCGCGCCGCGTTCCACAGCTTGGTGGCGAAGTTGCGGTAGCCTTCGACCCGGCGCTCATCCATCTTGACGTCGCGGCCCTGGCTTTCCATCGAAGCCATGAAAAAGCGCAGCGCATCCGCGCCGAACCGGTCGATCAGCAGCAGCGGATCGACCACGTTGCCCTTGGACTTGGACATCTTCTGCCCGTCCGGCGCGCGCACCAGACCGTGCAAGTAAAGCCGCTTCCACGGGTCCTGCCCGGTCATCGCCCGCCCCATCATCATCATCCGCGCATCCCAGAAAAACAGGATGTCGAACCCGGAAATCAGCAGGTCGTTGGGGTAATGCTTGGCCAACAATGAAGCCCTCTCCCCTTGCGGGAGAGGGTTGGGAGAGGGGGCGGCGGCGCCAGCCGCCGCGTGCGCGACGGACCCCTCTCCCTCCGCGCCTGACGGCGCTCCTCCCTCTCCCGCAAGGGGAGAGGGGTGTTCTTC
Organism: Croceibacterium sp.; assembly: GCA_039920345.1. Lineage (GTDB taxonomy): Bacteria > Pseudomonadota > Alphaproteobacteria > Sphingomonadales > Sphingomonadaceae > Croceibacterium_A. Next base: position 5,345 of record JBDSDZ010000094.1, on the reverse strand, counting down.
CGGCCAGCCCAGCGTGACGAAGGGCCACAGCGCGCTGGAGAACCAGGTGTCGAGGACATCGTCGTCCTGCCTCAAGGTCACACCAGCGCCTGCCTTGGCCTGGGCTTCCTCGGCGGTTTCGGCGACGTAGATCTTGCCATCGTCGCCATACCATGCCGGGATCCGGTGCCCCCACCACAGTTGGCGGCTGACGCACCACGGCTGGATGTTCTCCATCCAGTTGAAGAAGGTCTTTTCCCACGACTTGGGGACGATTTCGATGCGCCCGTCGCGCACCGCCTGCATTGGCGGCTGGGCGAGGGTTTCGGCATCGACGTACCACTGGTCGGTCAGCCACGGTTCGATCGGCACCCCGCCGCGGTCGCCGTAAGGCGTGGCGATGACGCGGTCTTCGACGCGTTCGAGCAGGCCCAGATCGTCGAGCATCGCGACCACCCGCTTGCGCGCCTCGAACCGGTCGAGCCCGACCAGGTCCGCCGGGATCAGCCCGTCTGCGGTTTGCGCGATGCGCGCTTCGGCGTCGAACATGTTGAGCATTTCCGACGCCTTGAGCCCGGCTCTTTTGCCCACTTCGAAGTCGTTGAAGTCATGCCCCGGGGTGATCTTGACCGCGCCGCTGCCGAGTTCGGGATCGGCGTGCTCGTCGGCCACGATCGGGATCTCGCGGCCGGTCAGCGGCAGCCGCACCTTGGCGCCGGACGCGACCAGCGCGGCGTAACGTTCGTCGCTCGGGTGAACCGCCACCGCCATGTCGGCCAGCATCGTTTCAGGGCGCGTTGTGGCGACCGAAATGAAGCCTTCTCCCGAAGCTAAAGGGTACTTGAGGTGCCAGAAATGGCCCTGCATTTCGCGCGTTTCGACCTCGAGGTCGCTGATCGCGGTTTTCAGCTTCGGGTCCCAATTGACCAAGCGTTTATCGCGGTAAATCAGGCCCTTGGCGTGCAGATCGACGAACACTTTGACCACCGCGCGGGTGAAATGCGGGTCCATCGTGAACTGCTCGCGGCTCCAGTCCATCGAACAGCCGAGCCGGCGCAGTTGGCGCGTGATGATGCCCCCGCTTTCCGCTTTCCAGTCCCACACCTTGGCCACGAAATCCTCGCGGCTGTAGTTGGTGCGCTTGTCCTGGCTCTTCTCCAGTTCGCGTTCGACCACCATCTGCGTGGCGATGCCCGCGTGATCGGTGCCGACCACCCACAGGGCATCTTTCCCGCGCAGGCGTTCGTACCGGATCACAACATCCTGCAGGGTATTGTCGAGCGCATGGCCGATATGAAGCGAGCCGGTTACATTGGGGGGCGGGTTGACCAGCGTGAACGCCGCCGCGTCGGGGCGGTCCGGGCGGAAGCAGCCGTTCTCCTCCCAATGGGCGTACCACTTGGCCTCGATCGAGGCGGGGTCGAAAGTCTTTGCAAGCTCGCTGGTCATGACGGGTTGGGCCTTTGCCAGCCTGTCCGCCATTCGGCAACGCGTTTGCCTTGCCGCAACGCCAATTTGCCCGCATAGCCTGCCGGATGCGCGAATGGGCCGATTTCACGGTGCAGGAAAAAGGGGGGCGGACCACCCTCGTCCTGCAGGGTCAACTGGTCGTGTCGACCATCGCGGTGCTCGACCGCAAGCTGCGCGAGATGGACGATCCGGTCCAGTTCGTCGACCTTTCGGGCACCAAGGACATCGACACTATCGGTGCGTGGACCGTGTGGCGGTTTGCCAATGACAACAAGGCCAGCATCACCGGGGCCAGCGAGCAGGCTGAAAAGCTGATCGCCACCGTGAGCGAGAGCGCCAGCGACGTGCCGCTCGAACCGGCCCGCCTGCCGCTGTTCCGGCGTGTGGCGAGCGACACTGGCGAAAAGGTGATCGGCTTCAGGGACGGCGCGGTGCGGCTGGTGGGTTTCTTCGGAGCGATCCTCGTTTCGAGCGTGTCGGTCATTCGTCACCCGCGGCGGTTTCGGGTCAAGGCGCTGTTCCGCCAGTTCGAGCTGGTGGGGATATCCTCGCTCGCCATCATTGGGCTGATGAGCTTCCTGATCGGCATCGTGGTGGCCCAGCAGGGCGCGGCGCAGCTGCGGCAGTTCGGCGCCGAGATCTACACCATCAACCTGACCGGCCGGCTGTGCCTGCGCGAACTGGGCGTGTTGATGACCGCGATCATGGTCGCCGGCCGCTCGGGCTCGGCTTTTGCCGCGCAGCTCGGCACGATGAAGCTGACCGAAGAAATCGACGCGATGCGCACCATCGGTGTCTCGCCCATGGAGGCGCTGGTCATCCCGCGGATGATGGCGGCGATCCTGATGATGCCGCTGCTCGGGTTCTACTCGGCGGTCATGGCGATCATCGGCGGCGCGTTCATCGCCGACCTGACGCTCGGCATCCCGTTCCTCAGCTTCCTTGCCCGGATCCAGGAAGTGGTGCCGATGTATGACTTGTGGGTGGCGCTGATCAAGGCGCCGGTGTTCGGCCTGATAGTGGCGCTGGCGGGCTGCTATCAGGGCATGCAGGTCGAAGGTAATTCCGAAGAAGTCGGCCTGCGCACCACGCAGGCGGTGGTCCAGGCGATTTTCATGGTGATTGTGCTCGACGCGTTCTTCGCGGTCTTCTTTACGGAAATCGGCTGGGCATGAGCGACGACGACCACGAAATCCGCGGCGATGTGATCGACGAAGCGCGCGACGATGTAGTCGAGGATTTCACGGGCGAATTCCCGATCGTGATCGACGGCCTGCGCAATACGTTCGGCGAACAGGTGATCCACGAGAACCTGTCGCTCAAGGTCAAGCGCGGCGAAGTGCTCGGCGTGGTCGGCGGCTCGGGCACCGGAAAGTCCGTCTTGATGCGCTCGATCATCGGGCTGCAGATTCCCGACGAAGGAACGATCGAGGTATTCGGCAAGAACACCATCGGCGCCGAACCCGACGAGGAATCCTCGGTCCGCAGCCGCTGGGGCGTGTTGTTCCAGGGCGGGGCGCTGTTTTCGACCCTGACCGTGGCGGAAAACGTCGAAGTGCCGCTCAAGCAGTTTTTCCCCGAGATCGACGCTGAACTGCGGCACGAGATCGCCCGCTTCAAGATCATCATGTCAGGCCTGCCCGAAGACGCGGTTAGCAAGTATCCGTCCGAACTGTCGGGCGGCATGAAGAAGCGTGCTGGCCTCGCCCGCGCGCTGGCGCTCGATCCGGAACTGCTGTTCCTGGACGAGCCGACCGCCGGGCTCGACCCGATCGGCGCGGCCAATTTCGATAGCCTGACGCGCGAACTGGCCGATACGCTGGGGCTGACGGTGTTCCTGATCACGCACGATCTCGACACGCTCTACGCGATCTGCGACCGGGTGGCGGTGCTGGCGGACGGAGAAGTCATCGGAGTGGGGACAATTCCCGAACTGCTCGAGATGGATCACCCGTGGATCCAGGAATATTTCAATGGCCCGCGCAGCCGTGCTGCCCGGGATTCGGTAAAACGCGACAAGTCCGCTGGCACGAAATCCGTGGACAGCGCGCCGAGCGAAAAGGCATAGGGCAAGCCGATGGAAACGCGCGCAAATTATGTCTGGGTGGGGGCGATCTCGCTGATCCTGCTCGCCGTCCTGGCGGCCTTTATCATCTGGCTGGCCCAGCTCGGCAATGGCAGCCAGAAAGACTACGATATCTTTTTCGAGCAATCGGTTGGCGGCCTCGCCAAGGGTTCGGAAGTGACCTTCAAGGGCGTACCGGCCGGGCAGGTGAGCGAGATCGAACTGTGGGAGAAAGACCCTGGGTTCGTGCGCGTGCGCGTGTCGCTGGATAAGGACATCCCGATCCTGCAGGGCACGACCGCCTCGATTTCCGCCAGCTTCACAGGTGTTTCAACTATCTCGCTGGGCGGCGCGGTGCGCGGTGCTCCGCCGATTACCGAGCCGGGGCCGGAAGGCCCGCCGGTCATTCCCGCGGAACCCGGCGGCCTTGGCGAAATTCTTGCTAGTGCGCCGCTGCTGCTCGAACGGCTGGCAACGCTGACCGACCGCCTCACCCGCGTGCTGTCGGACGAGAACCAGACTTCGATCAGCGGTATCCTCAAAAACACCGACCAGATGAGCGCGGAAATGGCCACGATGGGGCCCGAAATTCGCGGCACCTTGCAGGAACTGCAGGGCACGCTGGCGCAATCGACGCAGACGCTCAACGCATTTGAAAGCACGCTCAATTCGACCGACAGCCTGCTCAAGAATGACGGGGCCAGCCTGGCGCGCGAACTGCGCACCACGCTGCAAAGCGCGCAGCAGGCGGCAGGTACGTTGCAGGCAACGCTGGAAGACACCCGGCCGGCCGCGCGCGAACTGGCGCAGACCACGCTGCCGCTGGCCAACGCCACCTTGCAGGACTTGCGCCGGACCAGCGAGTCGCTGCGCCAGATTACCGAAAAGATCCAGTCCGACGGCGCCGGGGCGCTGGTCGGGGGCGCCAGGCTGCCGGATTACAAGCCATGAGCGGGGCCGTGAACACTGGCCGCCCTCCACAGGAGTTGCATCGCATGGTCAATCGCGCATGGCTTTCGGCCGGACTGGTGCTGGCGCTGTCGGGCTGCATCAGCCTCGGACCCAAGACGCCCGACCAGCTGCTCACGCTGACGCCCGAACATGCCGCCCCCGCGGGAAGTGCCACCAACGGCAATGCCGCCTCGGCGCTCGCGGTGATCGAGCCGCATGCCCAGCAGCGCCTGATGGTCACGCGCGTGCCCGTGCAGGTCACCGATTCCACGCTTGCCTATTTGCAGGACGCAGTGTGGGTCGAAAAGCCGACCCGATTGTTCCGGCAACTGCTCGCCGAAACGGTGCGCGCCAGGGGCACCCGGCTGGTCGTCGATGAAGGTGACCTTGGCTATTCCGCCGCGACCAAGCTTTCAGGCCAGTTGCTCGACATGGGCTATGACGCGGCGTCGAGCAGCGTCGTGGTGCGCTTCGACGGTGTGCTGCAGGGGGCCGACGGCAAAGTGCTGACGCGCCGCTTCGAAAGCCGCATTCCCGGCATTGCCGCGGAAGCCGCGGCGGTCGGACCGGCGCTCAACCAGGCCGCCAACCAGGTCGCCAGCGAAGTGTCCGACTGGGTCGGCTGAACGAGCTAGCGGGCGGCGAGCGCGGCGAACCGCGCGGCCGCTTCGAACGCCGCCAGCCGCAGCGCGCGGTCCTGCTCGGCTTCCCACGTCCAGCCCCATTGCTCGGCCTGCCAGTCCTCCTCGCAATTGGCGATGGCGAACAATTGCACCGCATCAAAACCCGCCTCGAGCGCTTCGAGCGCGACGCTGAGCGAAGCGCCTAGCGGTGCCAGGGTGTGCAGCGCGGCGAGGGTGAATTCGTCTTTCGCCAGCAC